>CAIYCW010000026.1 GCA_903924855.1 uncultured Rhodospirillales bacterium
AGACCGCGCGCAAGGCGTGGGACGAGTACGGCGAGGTCATCGTCTGCGAAAACGACGAGGAGATGGTGCGCGAGGCCGACCGCATCGCCTCCGAACACGTCCAGGTCATGACCCGCGATCCGGACTATTTCCTCAACAACATGACCAATTACGGCGCCCTCTTCCTCGGCGTGCGCACCAACGTGGCCTTCGGCGACAAGGTGATCGGCACCAACCACACGCTCCCCACGCTGAAGGCCGCGCGCTACACCGGCGGGCTCTGGGTCGGCAAATTCCTCAAGACCTGCACCTATCAGCGCGTGCTCACCGATGCGGCCTCCGCCATGATCGGCGAATACTGCTCGCGCCTGTGCATGCTGGAGGGCTTTGTCGGCCACGCCGAACAGGCCAATATCCGCGTGCGCCGCTTCGGCGGCCGCAATGTCCCCTACGGAGAAGCCGCCGAATGATCGACCTGCCCCGCACGCCCTCCTTCCGGCTGGACGGCAAGCGCGCCTTGGTCACCGGCGCCGGCCGCGGCATCGGGCTTGCGGCGGCAGCAGCGCTTGCGGAATACGGCGCCCATGTCACGCTCTGCGCCCGCTCCGAGCCGGAACTGAGCGCCGCCGCCGAAGCCATCCGCGCAAGCGGCGGCAAGGCCGATATCCTCGTGCTGGACGTCACCGACACCAAGGCCTTCGCCACCGCCATCGAGGTGGCGGAGCCCTTTGACATCTTCCTCAACAACGCCGGCACCAACCGCCCCAAACACGTGGCCGACGTCACCGAGGAGGATTACGACGCGGTGCTGGACCTCAACCTGCGCGCCGCCTATTTCGCGGCCCAGGCCGTCATCAAGCGCCTGCTCGCGGCCGGGCGCCCCGGCTCGATCATCAACATGTCCTCCCAGATGGGCCATGTCGGCGGCCCCAAACGCTCGCTCTACTGCGCCAGCAAATGGGCGATGGAAGGCTTCACCCGCTCCATCGCGATCGACCTCGCCTCCAGCGGCATCCGCATCAACACCATCTGCCCCACCTTCATCGAAACCCCGCTCACCGCCCCGTTCCTGGCGGACAAGTCGTTCAGCGACTATGTGCTGGGCAAGATCAAGCTCGGCCGCCTCGGCCAGATCACCGATCTGATGGGCCCCGTGGTCTTCCTCGCCTCGGACGCCTCCTCCCTGATGACCGGCGCCTCCCTGCTCGTCGATGGCGGATGGACCGCCGGGTGACCGACGCCGCCGACACCGAAGCGCCCCGCGGCCGCGCCACGCGCAAACCCTTCGACGTCCGCCGCGCCGAGATCGTGCGCAAGGCCGCCAGCTTCTTCGCCCAACACGGCTTCGACGCCACCACGCGCGACCTGGCGGACTGGCTCGGCACCACCCAGCCGCTGATGTATCGCTACTTCCCCAGCAAACAGGCGCTGATCGAGGAAATCTACCAAAGCGTCTTCATCGACGCCTGGGACCCCGCCTGGGACGCCACCCTCGCCGATCGCAGCCGCCCCGTGCGCGACAGGCTGGTCGATTTCTACAACGCCTACACCGATGTCATCATGCATCCCGAATGGATGCGCCTTTACCTCTTCGCGGGCCTGCGCGGGGTGGACATCACCCGCCTCTACATCGCACGCGTCGAGGAGCGCATCATCCGCCCGCTGGTGGCCGAAATGGCCGCCGAACGCCGCATGGTCATCACCGCCGAGATGGAACCCCGGCTGCTCGAACTCGCCTGGAGCCTGCAGGGCGGCATCTTCTATTACGGCGTGCGCAAATTCGTCTACGAAACCCAGGTCCACCAGGAAAAACACGCCATGATCGAGGCGGCCATCACCGTCTACACCGAAGCCTGGCCCCAGGCATGACGGTCGATTTCGTGCTCTGCATCGATGGCGGCGGCACGAAAACCGAGGCCTCGCTCCGCAACACCGATGGCCGAGACATCGCACAATCCCGCACCGGCCCCTGCAACCTGTTCCAAGACCCCGAATCCGGCCTCGCCGCCATCACCCAGGCCTGGCACGCATGCTGCGCCACCGCCGGCCTCACCCCCGCCGATGCCGCCCCCCGCACCGCCCTGTCCGCGGGCCTAGCCGGAATTCACGCCCCCGGCGCCACCGCGCGCCTCACCTCACACTTCGAAGCCTTCGCCGAGCTCTTCCTCTCCAGCGACGGCTACACCATGCTCGCCGGCGCCGTGCCGCACGGCCCAGGCCGCCTGATCGCGGTCGGCACTGGCACAGTCGGCTGCCGCTTCGATCCGGCGGGACGCTTCATCCTGCGCGGCGGCTGGGGCTTCCCGGTCGGCGATGAGGGCAGCGGCGCCTGGCTCGGCCTGCAGATGGTCGCAGCCTGGCTGCGCCACCGCGACGGCGCGGAGCGCGATCCCGCCTCCGAGCCCTTGTGGCAGGCGCTGGAGCTGAAACTGGGACAGGAACGCCACCAGATCCTGGGCTGGCTGCGCGGCGCGCCCCCCGCACATTTCGCAAGCCTGGCCGAAATCGCCCTCGCCTCCCCTGCCCCCGCAGCCCAGCGCCTGCTCGATCGCGCAGCCACGCATCTGCGACACCTGGCCCTCGCCCTGGGCGGCGAGGAGCCCCTGCATCTCAGCGGCGGTCTGGCCACCTCGCTGGCACCCAGGCTGCGCGCCCTGATGTCACCCCACCAAGTCACCCCATGCGCGCCCTCCGCCCTGGACGGCGCCTTTGCCATCGCGATGGGCATGCGTGACGCCGAACTGCACGCGGCTTCTGGACGATCCCCGGCCCGCGTGAATTAATACGCAGAGAATATCAATCGCCCCCGGCGAACCCGAGGAGACCAGCGCATGAAACGCCACACCACCACGCTGCGCGCCACGATCGCCGCAACCCTCTTCAGCCTCTCCACCATCCTGCCCGCAACCGCAGGCGAGCTCACCTTCTGGACCTGGCGCCAGGAAGACCGCGCCGCCTACACCGAGCTGTTCCGCGATTTCACCGCCGCCAACCCCGGCATCAAGGTGAATTTCGAGGCCTTCGCCCCCGAGAACTACAACACCATCGCCTCCACGGCACTCGCCGGCGGCAAGGGTGGAGACGTGCTGCAGGCCCGCGCCTATGGCGTGCTCGAGCAGTTCGCCAAGACCGGCTATTACCGCAAGCTCGACCAGGCCAGCGTGCCCGAACTCGCCAACCTGCCCGCCGAGGCGCTGGCCGCCGAAACCCTGCGCGCCGATGGCGCCGTCTACGCCCTGCCCTACGCCTCGCAGACGCTGGGCCTGTTCATCAACAAGGACGTGTTCGAAAAGGCCGGCCTCACCCCGCCCACCACCTGGGCCGAGCTGCAAAGCGTGGGGGCCGCCCTCAAGGCCAAGGGCATCACGCCGATCGCCAACGGCACCGCCACCGCCTGGATGGACGAGGTCTTCGCAGGCATCTTCACCGCCCCCATGCTCGGTCCCGATTTCGTGGCGGACATCCTGGCCGGCCGCGCCACATTCGAGGACAAGCGCTTCACCGGCGCCCTCGCCCATCTGCTCGAACTGCGCGACCTGATGCCCCAGGGCTACACCGGCATCGACTACCCCACCTCCCAGCAGCTCTTCCTCAGCGGCCGCGCCGCCATGTTCGCCGGCGGCAGCTTCGAGATCGCCAATTTCCGCAAGCAGAACCCCAAGCTGAACATGGATTTCATCGCCCCCGTGGCGATGCAGCAAGGCCAGCCGCGCTACGTCGCCAAGTTCTTCGATGGCGGCTACGCGGTGAACGCCCAATCCCCCAACCAGGAGGATGCGATCAAGCTCGTCCGCTACATGGGCACCAAGGCCTATGGCGACAAATTCGCAGCCCTGCTCGGCAACATCTCCCCCATCAAGGGCGTCGAGATCGCAGACCCGCTGCTCGCCAAGGTGGCCCAGCTCAACGCCGTCTCGATCCCCTACATCATGGCGGTGCATTTCCGCTTCCAATCCCCCACCGGCAGCGAGCTGCTCTCGGCTGGCCTGCAGAAGATGTTCGCGGGCCAGGCCACGCCCGAGCAGGTCGGCGCCGATGTCACCGCCGGCATCGCCACCTATTTCACCCCCTTCCAGAAGAAACCCTGAGGTGACGGCATGAGGCCGGGCCGCGCGCTCTGGATCGGGGTCCTGCTGGCCCCGGCCCTGGCCACCATGCTGCTCTTCGTGGTCTGGCCGCTGCTCGGCGCCTTCGCGGATGCGTTCTACAGCTTCCGCGGCCTGGCGCCGGACCGTTTCGCGGGCCTCACCAACTTCCAGGACGTGCTGTTCGCCGAACCCTGGCGTAGCACCGCGCTGCAGGCGCTGCGCCACAACCTCGTCGTCTTCGCAACCCTGCTCGTGGCGCAGAACGGTCTTGCCTTCCTCATCGCGTTTGCCCTGCTCCACGCGCTGCCGCTGCACCGGCTGCACCGGGTGATCGTCTTCCTGCCGGTGCTGCTCTCGGCGGTGATCGTGGGCGCGCTCTGGAAGCTCCTGCTGCATCCGCTGTTCGGCGCGGTGAATGCCGCACTCGCCTTGCTCGGCATCGAGGGCCGGCCCTGGCTGGGCGATGCGCAAACCGCGCTTGGCAGCATCATGCTGGCCAATGGCTGGCACTGGGCTGGGTTTCCGGCCCTGCTCTTCCTGGCCGCCATGCAGCGCATCCCGCGCGAGGTGTTCGAGGCCGCAAGGATGGACGGTGCCGGCGCCTTCATGATCCTGCGCCAGATCGTCTGGCCGCTGGTGGCACAGGCCACCACCATCATCTTCACCCTCACCTTCATCGGCAGCTTCAACTGGTTCGAGCTGCCCTATCTGATGGCGGGCCTCGCAGGCAGCCCGGGCGGTGCCACCGATGTGCTGGGCCTGTTCTTCTACCGCACCGCCTTCGGCTCGGTCAGCTCCGGCCTGCAGGATTTCGGCCATGGCAGCGCGCTGGCCGTGCTGATGTTCGTCTTTCTCGCCGCCAGCTCCGCCGTGGCGCTGCGCTTCCTGCGCCGGCGCGAGATCGAGATCTGACGCATGCACAGCTCCCGCCTGACCGGCTGGGCCCTCCAGGCCTTCCTGCTGCTGAACGCCATCTTCATGCTCGCACCGCTGCTGGTCATGGCGCTCAGCGCCTTCAAAACCAATGCGGAGCTGTTCGCCGCCCCTATCGCCTGGCCGGAGCAGTTCAGCCTGGACAATCTGCGCCTGATCTGGCGGGAGACCAATTTCCCCCGCTACATGCTGAACTCGCTGGAAGTCACCGCTGCCGCCATGGCGATCCTGCTGGTCTTCGCCACCATGGCCTCCTACGCCCTGGCCCGCTACCGCTTCCGCGGCCGCGACCTGCTGGGCCTGCTGTTCCTGGCGGGACTGATGGTGCCGCTGAAACTCGCCGTCATCCCGCTTTTCGTGCAGCTGAACTGGCTCGGCCTGATCGACAGCCGCCTGGGCCTGGTGCTGATCTATGTCGCGATGGGCCTGCCGAGTGCCATCTTCATCCTCACCGGCTTCCTGCGCGGCCTGCCGCATGAGCTGGAGGAATCCGCCCGGATGGAGGGGGCCAGCGAGTTGCGGGTGATGTGGTCGGTGATGCTGCCGCTGGCGCGCCCGGCCATGGTCATCGCCGGCATCCAGAACGCGGTGCCGATCTGGAACGATTTCTTCTTCCCGCTGGTCTTCATCACCAGCGACCGGCTGAAGACCCTGCCCCAGGGCCTGAGCGTCTTCATGGGCGAATACAACACGGATTGGGGCGTGCTCTTCGCAGGCCTCACCCTGTCAGCCCTGCCCCTGATCGCCCTCTACGTGGTCCTTTCCCGCCAATTCATCGCGGGCCTCACGTCCGGCGCGTTGAAGTGACCTCGGGCATTGACCGTCTTAACGATCCATCCATAATTTTGGTACAAAACAAGAACATAGATTGACGAATCGTCGGTCTCCAGGCAGCGTATCGTGGCAGTTATTTGACGGCAGATGCGGTATGGCACGCCTGGTCTTCCAGCTGAGGCCACACAAGGATCAATCTTCGCATGGACGGCTCCACGCATCCCGATGCAACTTCAGAGTTTTTGGCCGTAACCGGGGGTAAATCCTACCGCACGGTGCTGGCGGACCCACCGTGGCAGTTCATCAATCGAACCGGCAAAGTGGCACCCGAACATCACCGCCTAAATCGTTACGGCACAATGAAAGTCGAGGATATTTGTGCTTTACCAGTGGCACGCGTCGTACAAGACACTGCGCATCTCTATCTATGGGTCCCCAATGCGTTGCTTCCGGAAGGCTTACAAGTCCTTTCTGCTTGGGGCTTTTCGTATAAAAGCAACATCATCTGGCACAAGCTTCGCAAAGACGGTGGTTCAGATGGCCGCGGGGTGGGTTTTTATTTCCGCAACGTCACTGAAATCCTTCTGTTCGGCGTCCGTGGCAAAAATGCCCGCACACTGACACCGGGCCGTACCCAGGTGAACTATATCGGGACCCGCAAGCGCGAACACAGTCGCAAGCCAGACGAACAATATAAACTGATCGAAGGATGCAGCCCAGGCCCGTATCTTGAGATGTTCGCCCGTGGGGCGCGGCCTGGTTGGACATGCTGGGGCAATCAGGCAGATGCGAGTTACGCTCCAACCTGGAGCACATACGGCCACAATTCATCGACTGATCGTCGCAGCCAACCTGCAGGCGAGGTCGAGGCACCGTCAACGCACGCACCTGCTCGTCTTTTGGTCTGAGCATGCTGACGTCTCTCCTGGCAAAGGGTTTTCAGGTCTCTTTCCATTCGCATGCGGAGGCCATCCTCAGCGTTGATTTCCCGGAAGCTGTCGCAGAGATCGAAACGGCTTTGCTCAATCTCCGCATCCCGATCGAAGAGGTCATCGGAAGTGGCGGAGGAGAAACCAAAGGAACTCAAAGGCTGCGCAGGGCTTTGTCTCAGCTAAACTGGCCGAAATTCAAATTTACAATCAAAAAGATCATCAATCAGGAAGAGCGTGAGAGCATCTCTCATGAAATCGACCATGTGCGGACTATGCCAAACGGCACCCGCGTCGCACTGGAAATTGAATGGAATAACAAAGATCCGTTTTACGACCGGGATCTTGAAAATTTCAAACGCCTACATGCTGACGGTGCAATTTCTGTGGGCGTGATCGTGACACGCGGAAAATCTTTACAAGATAATATGAAGGGTTTGGTCCGCAGATTTCTCATCGAACGCCAAATCCACAATTTCGACGATCTGGAAAAATGGAATTACGCACCGACGCCGAAACAAAAGGCGCAGATCATCCGCCGCATGCAGCGAGACGTTGATCCAATTGGATTTTCAGATGCCTTCACCGACAAATTTGTCTCTGACAAATACGGTGAAGCCACCACGCATTGGCGCAAACTTGAGGATCGGGTGAACCGTGGGGTCGGCAACCCGTGCCCACTGCTCCTGATTGGTCTACCCGACACAATCATCACCTTCGACGAGGCAGAAATAGCCCTGGCTGAGCTGACCTCAGACAACCAAACCGACCCATAAACGCAGGTGCCCTAAAATAACCCGGGTTCCAAGGGCCTTTCGGCCCTTGGTGGGGGTCAAGGGGGCAAAGCCCCCTTGTGTCTCCTCAGGCCGCGCTAGACCCGCGCTCGCTCTTCTTGCGCTCATGCGGATCGAGGTAGCGCTTGCGCAGCCGCACCGCACTCGGCGTCACCTCCACCAGCTCGTCATCCTCGATATAGGCCAAAGCCTGTTCCAGGCTCATCCGCCGCGGCGGCACCAGCAGCAGCGCCTCATCCTTGCCGGCGGCGCGGATATTGGTCAGCTTCTTTTCGCGGATCGCGTTCACTTCCAGGTCGTTCTCGCGCGAATGCTCGCCCAGGATCATCCCGATATAGATCTTCTCACCCGGGTTGACGAACAGCGTGCCGCGCTCCTGCAGCGAGAACAGCGAATACAGCACCGCCTCGCCATCCGAGTTGGAGATCAGCGAGCCGTTGCGCCGGCCTTCCATCGGGCCGCACCACGGGCCAAAGCCCACGAACAGCCGGTTCATGATGCCGGTGCCACGCGTGTCGGTCAGGAACTCGCCATGATAGCCGATCAGCCCGCGTGACGGCATGCGGAAGGTCAGGCGCACCTTGTCACCGCCAGACGGGCGCATATCCTGCAGCATGCCCTTGCGGCGGCTGATCTTCTCCACCACCACGCCCGAATACGGCTCGTCCACATCGACGAGCACGTCTTCCATCGGCTCTTCCTTTTCGCCGGTCTCCGGGTTGATCTGCGTCAGCACGCGCGGCCGGCCGATGGTCAGCTCGAAGCCTTCGCGGCGCATCGTCTCGATCAGCACACCCAGCTGCAATTCGCCGCGGCCGGCCACCTCGAACGCATCAGCCTCGCCCGATTCCGTCACCTTGATCGCCACGTTGCCTTCGGTCTCGCGCAGCAGACGATCGCGGATCTGACGGCTGGTCACCTTCTTGCCTTCACGCCCACCGAGCGGGCCATCGTTCACGCGGAAGGTCATGGCGAGCGTCGGCGGATCAACCGGGATCGACGGCAGCGGGCTGGTCACTTCCGGCGAGCAGATCGTGTGCGGAATCGTGCTGTCGGTCAGGCCGGCCACCGCGATGATATCGCCGGCCACCGCCTCGTCCACCGGCACGCGCTCCAGCCCGCGGAAGCTCATCAGCTTGGTCAGGCGGCCGGTCTCCACCACCGTCCCATCCTCGCGCAGCACCTTCACCGGCATGTTCAGCTTGGCGCGGCCCTGCTCGATCCGCCCGGTCAGCACGCGGCCAAGGAAGTTGTCATAATCCAGGATCGAGGCGTTCATCGCGAACGGCGCGTCATAGTCGAACACCGGCGGAGCGACATGGCTCATCACCAGATCGAACATCGGCGACAGATCCTTGCGCTCGTCCTCGAGCGAGGCCACCGCCCAGCCCTGCCGGCCAGAGGCGAACAGCGTCGGGAAGTCGAGCTGCTCATCCGTCGCATCGAGCGAGGCGAACAGATCGAAGATCTCGTTGTGCACCTCATCGGCGCGCGCATCCTGGCGGTCGATCTTGTTGATCACCACAATCGGCTTCAGCCCGCGCTGCAGCGCCTTGCCCACCACGAACTTGGTCTGCGGCAGCACGCCCTCGGCGGCATCCACCAGCAGGATGGCGCAATCCACCATGCCCAGGATGCGCTCCACCTCACCGCCGAAATCGGCGTGGCCTGGGGTGTCGACGATGTTGAGCCGGGTCTCCTTCCACACCACCGACGTGCACTTCGCCAGAATGGTGATGCCGCGCTCCTTTTCGAGGTCGTTGCGGTCCATCGCACGCTCGGCGACCTGTTGGTGTTCCTTGAACGTGCCAGACTGCTTCAGCAGCTGGTCGACAAGAGTCGTCTTGCCATGGTCAACGTGAGCGATGATGGCGATATTGCGGATATCCATCGGAGGCACCTGAAATTGTGCGACGAAAACCACGCCCTGCATTGTGCAAGGCGCGGTTTCATCGTGTTGCAGCGCACCGATAACCGATCGGCCGGAGCGAGGCGAGGGCTAATCAGCCACCCGCATGCACATCAGCCGCGCGCCATCGCCTGAAGCTGGGCAGCCGGCGGCCGCCCACCATATTGCGAGATCACCAGCGCCGCCGCCCGGCTGGCAAGCGTGCCGCATTCGGCCAGCGGCAGCTGCCGGGCAAACCCGGCCAGGAAGCCGGCCGCATAGGCATCGCCCGCCCCCGTGGTGTCCACCACCTGGGTGGCCACCGGCGCCACCGCCACGCGCTCGGCGCCTGCGATGATCGTGCTGCCCTCCGCCCCGCGCGTCAGCACCGCAATCTCCACCTCGGATCCGGCCAGCGCCGCCGCCTCCTCCCAGGAGTTGGTCTCGTACAGCGCGGTGATCTCGGTCTCGTTGGCGAACAATATATCCACATGATCGCGCACCAGCGCGCGGAACGCGGCGCGGTGGCGATGCACGCAGAACGCGTCGGACAGCGACAGCGCCACGCGCCGCCCCGCCGCATGGGCAAGCTCCGCCGCATGCAGAAAGGCGCGCTGCGCGGCCGGCGGATCGAACAGATAGCCTTCCATGTAGGTCACCGCCGAGGCGGCCACCACATCGGCGTCGATCTCATCCGGCCCCAACGTCACGCAGGCGCCCAGATAGGTGTTCATCGTGCGCTGGCCATCCGGCGTCACCATGATCAGGCAGCGCGCGGTGGGCGCCCCGCCCACCAGCGGCTTCGTCGGGAAATGCACGCCAACCGCCTGGATGTCATGGCGGAACACCTGGCCCAGCTGATCATCCGCCACCCGGCCGATATAGGCCACGCGCGCGCCCAGCATCGCCGCCACCGCACAGGTGTTGCCGGCCGAGCCCCCGCTGCTCTCGGTGCCCGGCGGCATCGCGGCATACAGCCGATCGGCGGTCTCGGTGTCGATCAGTGCCATGCCACCCTTCTGCATGTCGTGATGGCTGATGAAACTGTCCTCCACCGGCGCCAGCACATCCACGATGGCATTGCCGATGCCCAGCAGATCGAAACGCGGATTGATGGCGGACATGCGGCGTGCTCCCTATGTATCTGCTGGCCGCGTATCATCCGGCGCGGTCTGCGGCAACAACAGGCGACTCTCCATGATCCTTGCCACACTGCGCGCGCCGCTGCTGGCCGCGGCCCAGCTGACCGACCCGGCCTTCCTCGGCGCCGTGCTGCGCAGCGTGCTGTGGTCGATCATAGGCTTTGCCCTGCTCGCCCTGGGCGTGAGTGCCGGGCTGCACGCCTGGCTCGCCTGGGCCGGCACCTGGAGCTGGGCCGCGGGCCTGGCCGGCTTCTTCGCAACCTCCCTGCTCTCGGTCTGGCTGTTCGTGCCGCTGTCCACCGCCATCGCCAGCCTGTTCATCGACCGCATCGCCGATGCGGTGGAACGCCGCCACTACCCGCATCTGCCGCAGGCCGCCCCCGCCACCCAATGGCAGCAGATCGGCGATGCAACCGTGCTGGGCCTGCGCGTCTTCGTGCTGCAGGCCCTGGCCGCGCTGACCACGCTGATCCCACCCCATGTCACGGGCGTTGCCATCAGCTGGATGGTGGCGTCCTGGGCGGTGGGACGCGGCCTGTTCGTGCCGGTGGCGATGCGCCGGATGGACCGCCCCCACGCCCTGCCGGCCTATCGCAGCGTGCGCACCCAGGTCGTGCTGCAGGGTGCCCTCATCACCGCCGCCAGCCTGGTGCCGGTGCTCAACCTGCTCGCCCCCATCCTGGGCGCCGCCGCCATGGTGCATGTCCTGCACACGGCCGTCGCCGTCCCGGCATCCCCCGGCCGGATTGCAGGCCAGGCGCCCGTCGTGTAAGGCGCGCTGCCACAGTGTTTTTTCATCGGGGCCCACGTGTTCAAACGACGCAAACCACAGGACAGGACCACAACGCCCGACATGCCGGAGCCCCAGTCGCAAGGGCTGCAGCATGGTCCGGCCGGTGTCGATGCTGCCGGTGAGCCATCGTCCCGTCCGTTGCCCAAGGAAGCATCTCCCATGAGCCGACCGCCTGCCGCCGTCCCGATGCCGATCCCAGCCCCCACCGGCCGCACCATGCCGAAAAAAGACCCGGAGCGCCGCACCCTGGTGGTCGGCCGCGGCATCACCGTGCAGGGCATGGTCACCGACGCCGAACGTCTTGTGGTGGAAGGCGTGGTCGAGGCAACGCTGATCCAGTCGCTGGAATTGTCGGTGGCGCCGGGCGGCATCTTCAAGGGCGAGGTCGAGGTGGAGGACGCCGAGGTGGCCGGCGTGCTGGACGGCTCGCTGGTCGCCCGCGGCAGCCTGATCGTGCGCGCCACCGGCCGCCTGCTCGGCGTCGCCCGCTGCCGCCGCCTGCAGGTGGAGGATGGCGGCCAGATCACCGGCCGCCTGGAGATGATCACCGAATAGCGCGCCGGCGATCCAACGCCGATCCGCTTGGGGATCAGGCGAGGCTGTCAGTGCGTGGCTGGCGCGCCCGGCTGTCGCAACGGCAGGGCGCGTGCGACGGCATCGATCGCGCAGCAGGCATCAACGATCCGGTTGATGGTGGGATAGGGCGCCATGTCCACCTGAAACCCACGCGCGCCCATCACATGGCTGGTCAGGCACAGATCGGCGATCGAGATTTCGTTGCCGTGACAAAACCTGCCAGTCGCGGGGTCCCCCGCCAGACGCGCTTCGCCGATGCGCAGCCCTTCAGCAAACCAATGCTTCACCCAGGCGGTGCGGCCCGCCTCGTCCACGCCCAGCGTGTCGCGCAGATAGGCGCGGATGCGCGGCGGGATCAGCGGGTGATGGTCGGCCGCCCAGATCAGCGCCAGCGCTCGAATCCTGGCCCGGCCGACCGGATCACCCACCGGCAGCAGCGGCACCATCGGGCGCGTTTCTTCCAGATACTCAAGAATGGCCAGCGACTGTGTGAGGCAGACGCCGTTCTCCAGAATCAGCGACGGCACCACGGCTTGCGGATTGATCGCCACATAGTCGGGTGCGTGCTGCTCGCCGGCATCCAGATCGACCATGACCTCCTCAAAGGCAATGCCCTTGAGGTTCATCGACATCCGCACCCGAAACGCCGCCGCCGAACGCCAAAACCCATACATCCTGATCATGCGTGGTCTCCTGAGGCCCGGCGGCGGGGAAGCAACTACTTCAGCAATTCGCCGGCCTTGCGGGCAATCTCTGGCGGCGTCTGATAAACCTCGGTCACCAGCTTCTGCACTTCGGCCCCATCAACCGGGTTGATCTCCAACTCGGCCTTGGCCGCATCCGCCAGGAAATCCGGGTCGTTCACCGTGTCCATGAACGCCTTGCGCAGCGCCGCCAGGCGATCCGCCGGAATGCCCGGAGGGGCGGCATACGGACGGCCCATCACCTGACGGGCGAACACCAGCTTCAGGATCTGCTTGTCCTCATTGCTCAACCCCGGCACATCCATCACCAGCGGCACGTTCGGCAGATCAACGTGTTTCTTCAGCCCCAGCTGCAACAGGATGTTGATCTTCTTCTCCTTGATCCAGTTCGGCCGCGTCGCCAGCAGGCTCGAATAGGACCAGCCGCACCGCCCCTGCACCTCACCGCGCTCCACCGCCAGCAGCACGTCATTGCCGCCCGGATAGCCGGTCACGGCACGCATCTTGGTGCCCAACACGCCGTTGATCACCTTGACGAACTGCACCGTGTCATCGGTGGGCCCTGTGCCACCCGCCGTCATCTCCTGCGTCTTCAGCTGTTCGATGGAGGTGATCCCGGTGGAGGCCAGCGCGATGCACAGGCTGGTCTCGTTGTTGGCGCTGCCGATCCAGTTCATCTTCTGGGCGTCATAGCTCGCCCCCTGCAGCCCCATCAGCGGGTAGAACGCGGCACCACGGGCAAAGGTGCCGATCGCGGTGCCATCCTTCGGCGCGCGCGAATACAGGAAGTTGGCGGCCCGCAGACTGCCGGCCCCTTCCAGGTTCTGCGGCACAACATTGGGCTTGCCGGGAATATGGTCACCAAGATGGCGCGAAATCGCGCGGGCATAGTCGTCATAGCCGCCACCGACACTGTAGCCGATATACAGGTTGACCGTGCGGCCCTTGTAGAAATCCTCCACCGCGTCAGCGCGTGCCGGTGCCGCGGCAGCCAGCACAGCAAAACCGGACGCCACCACCCCACAGATCAATGATGTCAGCACACGCATGCCCATTTCCCCCTCGATGACATTACAAACAGCTTGCCGCTGTCCGCCTTGCGCACAATCCGTAGCGCTGCGAACACGCCCGGGCAAGGCCCGTTGCCTTAACTGTCATACACTCCCTTGACGCGACGAAGCTTATTGCGGAGTGTCCGGCGTGTTCGCTGGTCATGCCGATTGTGCGCCAAGCGAACCATCCGGGTGGCCGACAAGGAACGATAATGCATTCCGACATGCTTTCGATGGCAGCACACGCGCTGAGCCTGATGCTTGAGCCGATGCGGCTTTTGATCCTCTTCATCGGTGTGTGCATCGGCCTTGCCATCGGCGTGCTGCCGGGATTGAGCGGCATCGTCGGCATGGCGCTGCTGATCCCCTTCACCTACAGCATGGATGCGCCAAGCTCCTTCGCCCTGCTGCTCGGCATGGCGGCGGTCATCACCTCGTCGGATTTCATCACCGCCATCCTGTTCGGCGTGCCAGGCCATGTCGGCGCCGCCGCAACCGTCATCGACGGCCACGCCATGGCCCGCAAAGGCCAGGCCGGCCGCGCCTTCGGCGCAGGCTTCGCAGCCTCCCTCACCGGCGGGCTGATCGGCGCCCTGGTGCTGTTCCTCTCCATCCCGGTGCTGCGCCCGGTGCTGCTTGCCGTGGGCTCCCCGGAACTGCTGGCCTTCACCATCTTCGGCATGTCGATGGTGGCAACCCTTGCCGGCCGCGCCCCGCTGAAGGGCCTCACCGTTGCCGCCATCGGCACCATGCTGGCCATGATCGGCGACAAGGCGCAGGGCGGCACGCTGCGCTGGACCTTCGGCACCGAATATCTCTACGAAGGCCTGCCACTGATCCCCTTCACCCTCGGCATCTTCGCCCTGCCCGAACTGGCCGAGCTCGGCGTCAACCGCGAGACCATCGCGCGCGGTGAACCGGCCGAGATCTCTCTGACCAGCCAATGGGAAGGCGTGCGCGATGTCGGGCGCAACTGGTGGCTGGTGGTGCGCTGCTCGCTGCTCGGCACCGGGCTTGGCATCATCCCCGGCATCGGCTCGGCGGTGATCGACTGGATCGCCTATGGCTATGCCCAGCGCACCGAAAAGAACCCCGAGAGCTTCGGCACCGGCGATGTGCGCGGCGTGATCGCACCGGAGGCGTCGAACAACGCCAAGGAAGGCGGCCATCTCGTCCCCACTCTCGCCTTCGGCGTGCCCGCCGGCGCCTCGATGGCCCTGCTGCTCGGCGCCCTTCTGATGCACGGGCTCACCCCGGGCCCGGAAATGCTGACCAAGCATCTGGACGTCACCTACACCATCATCTGGTCGCTCACCCTGGCCCATGTGATCGGTGCGGCGATCTGCCTGCTCGGCAGCAACGTGCTGGCCAAGGTGGCGCGCATCCCGCCCGAGGTGCTGCTGCCCATCGTGCTCTGCCTGGTGATGGTGGCCGCCTACCAGGGCACCAATGACTGGGGCGATCTCTATGTGATGATCGGCTTCGGCGTGGTCGGCTGGATCATGAAGCAGCTGAACTGGCCGCGCCCGCCGCTGGTGCTGGGCTTCGTGGTGGGCGAGACCTTCGAGCGCTATCTGTTCATCTCCACCCAGCTCTACGGCAATGCCTGGATCTTCCGCCCCGTCGTCATCGTCATCATGATGGGCGTGGTCTGGTCGCTCTATGCGCCGATGGGCCGCATCATCCGCAGCGTCTACAGCAGCCTGCGCTCCGCCAAGCGGCGCGAGCACAAGCTCAACATCGGCATGTTCTTCACCCCCGCCGTGCTGCTGTTCATCATCAGCGCCATCGCCATCGGCTGGGACTGGCCGCTGCCCGCCAAGCTCGTGCCGATGACCGCGGGCTTCGTCGCCCTGATCGTCTGCGCGCTGAACTGGGTCAACGAGCTGTTCGGCGCCCCCGACCTGCCCTCCCCGCGAGAGGAGGTGAAGGCCGTCGCCCACGACGTGGCGCCCGAGCCCGAGATGCCGGTGTCCCTGGTGCGCAAACGCGCCGCCTCGTTCTTCCTCTGGCTCGCGCTGTTCACCGGCCTCGTCGCCCTGATGGGCTTCCTGCCGGCGATGTTCGTCTTCGTGCTGGCCAACATGACCCTGGTCTACGGCCGCAAACTCTCAACCGCGGCCCTCAGCGGCGCTGGCATCAGCGTCTTCTGCTGGGTGGTGTTCCACGAGCTGCTGCACGTCACCTGGCCGATGTCGCTGCTCGGCGACAGCTTCCCGGCCCTGCGCGACGCAACACAGTTCCTCTGATCACCAAGCGCAGGCATGCCCGCCCCGGCCAAGCCTGCCCGCAAGAGGCTGCCGGTCGAACACAGCATCGGCGCGCAGATCAGGCTGACCCATCGCCTGTTCTCCCAGGCGCTGCAAACGGCCCTGGCCGCGCATGAGGTGCCGCTTGGCATGTGGTATTTCCTGCGCGTGCTGTGGGAGCAGGACGGCCTGACCCAGCGCGAGATCAGCGAGCGTGTCGGCGCCACCGCCCCCACCGCCGTCGAGCAGCTGCGCAACATGGAGGCGCGCGGCCTGATCGCCCGCACCGCCAGCGCCGCCGACCGCCGCAAGATCCATTTTCACCTGACCGAGCAGGGCCGCGCCCTGGAACCCAGGCTTCTCGCCTGCGCCGAAGCCATCAACCAGGCGGCCCTCGCAGGCTTCACCCCAGGCGAGGCCGGCTTCCTGCGCCTCGCCCTGATGCAGATCCAGGCCAATCTGAACCGCACAGGCGATTAGAGCACGGTCCGACCGATTGGTCCGACCTGCCACGCGCAGGCCGGCTTCAGCAAGCCCGTTGCAGCCACCCGGACGGCATCGCCCCGATTGCGTCCCACGAACCTCACCTGCCAGGCCGGTCCGGGGGCCGGGGCAGGCCCAACTGATCTCGCAGCGTCGGGCCTTCATATTCGGAACGGAACAATCCGCGCTCCTGCAGTTCCGGGATCACCAGATCGACAAAATCATTCAGCCCCCCCGGCAACGTCGATGGCTGTATCAGAAACCCATCGACCGCATGCGCCTCAAACCAGGCCTGCATCTCATCGGCAATCATCGCAGCGGTGCCAATCACCGTCCGCTGTCCCCGCGCACCCGCGAAGCGCTGATAAAGCTGGCGAATGGTCAGTTTCTCATTCCGCGCCCAGCCGATGATCTGCTTGAACGCCGTCTGCCCGGCATTGGTGCCGTGCTGCTCCACCGCATCCGGCAACGGACCATCCACGTCGTAGCCGCGCAGATCAAACTTACCAAGGCTGTAGGACAGCACTTCGATGCCCACATCCGGATGAATAAGCGACTGCAGATGCGCGTGCTTTTCCTGCGCCTCGGCCAGGGTTCGACCCACAATCGGATTCAAACCCGGCATGACCTTCAGGTGCTCTGGCGAGCGGCCAAACTTCGCCATCCGCCCCTTCAGATCCGCATAGAATGCCCGCGCCTCGGTGATCACATGCTGTGGCGTGAACACCGCCTCCGCGGTCCGCGCCGCCAACTCACGGCCGATCTCCGAGGATCCGGCCTGAAACAACACCGGCTGTCCCTGCGGCGAGCGCGCAACGTTCAACGGACCTTTGACAGAGAAATGCTCGCCCTTGTGATTCAGCTCATGCAACTTGGCTGGATCATAATACATCTGCGTGGAGCGATCGCGAATGAACGCATCATCCTCCCAACTCTGCCACAATCCCTTGACCACCTCGGCAAATTCAACCGCCCGATCATAGCGGGCATCATGCTCATAATGCGCCTCGCGGCCAAAATTATAGGCCTCCGACTGGTTCGACGACGTGACGATATTCCAACCCGCCCGGCCACCACTGATCAGGTCCAGCGAGGCGAATTTGCGGGCGACATTATAAGGCTCATTGTAGCTGGTGGTCGCCGTCGCCACGAGGCCGAGATTGCTGGTGGCCGTGGAAATCGCCGACAACAGGGTCAGCGGTTCGAAATACGCCATGTATTGCGGCCAGCGCCGCAACGCCTCCGACCTGCCGTCACGCACCGCCAGCGCGTCGGCCAGAAACATCAGATCAAACTTGCCACGTTCGGCGGTCTGGGCCAGTTCCACGTAATGCCGGAAATTGGTGCCGGCATCCACCTGCGACGTCTCATCCAACCACGATGCCACGTGATTGCCCGTAGGGTGAAAGAAGGCGCCCAGCTTGAGCTGTTCACCTGGCCGTGCGGTGCTACCAGACATGCTCATACCGCCACCGCACTGCGACCGACCAATGCACCGCCCCGCAACGCGCCAGGCCTGATATCGCCCCATTGGACGGCGTGTTCATCCGGCAAAGCGCGGCTGAACGGGGTTGCAAGCCAGATCCGCAGCAACACCCGCATGGCACCGGCGTTGCGATCATCGGTGAACGCGGTGCGGCCGTGATAGGTCACATGCTGTGTCATGAACTGCATGTCACCGGCCTCGAACGGCGCGTGCAGACACAATTCCTCTCCAACCTCATGCAACAGATCCATCGCCTCGTTTTGCGCCTCCGTCAGTCGTGGCACACCCGCCACCTCCTGGGCCTGATTGATGTAGGTGCGCGAATACTGGCTGGTGAAACCGCCATCGGCCGCGCGGGCGAACACCGGCATGGCAAACACGCGATCCGGCCGATCGCCCTCCTCATCGGTTGGCCGCATCCGCCAGAACGGCTCATACAGCACCTTGAGCAGATCTGGGCGACGCCGGGCGATTTCATTGTGGATCGCCACGCTGGAGACGATCTTTGACACACCGCCCGCAATGGCGTTGCTCGCGCAGAGCAGACTCAACAGATCGCATTTGTCGGTGTGAAACCGCAGCGCCCCGGTCGACCTAGCGATGGTCCGCGCCGAAAGCAGGCCGTTGGGCCCACTGTCATAGGTCAGGGCGGCCCCTGTCCCGGTTTCATCCTTCACTTCAGCCAGCACCTCACCCGCCGACGTCTGATAGATCGGCGTGCCGAGATTGACGCAAAATCCCCAGAACAGCCGCTTCAGCGTGTCACGATCCATCCGATCCACCGGCAGTCCGGACAACCGCACAACGCCAGGCCCATGTTCCAGTTGCTGTGCCATCCAGGACAACAACGGCGCCAGTTCGGGAATCCGGAATGCGGCCGCCGCAAAGCCAGGACACGGCTCCGATGCCGATGCATCCGTCGCGCGCTCCAGTGCCGCAATCTCGACATCACTCAACCGTCGCCCCCACGCTTCGGAGGCCTGCAATTCGGATCCACGCCAAGCAGCCGGTGTTTCGATCGGAGTGTAGATCTGCTGCACGGGATTTGCCCCTCCTACGTTTTCATGCGGCTTAAAGCACGGTCCGACCGATTGGACTCAATCGGTCGGACGGTCGCGCTCTGGAAATCATAATATCTAGAGCAACCCAGTCCGATCTGACTGACCGTAAAGCGGTTCAGTCAGATCGGACGTTGCTCTAGAAATCGCTCAACCCGCTCAGGCACATGGTTCGAGAAGAATTCGTCTACCGGGGCTTTATGCTCGATACGACCTTCATTCATGAAGATCACCTCATCAGCGGCCCGGCGCGCGAAGCCCATTTCATGGGTGACCACAATACTTGTCATGCCATCTTCCGAAAGTTCCTGCATCACCCGCAATACTTCCCCAACGGTCTCCGGATCCAAGGCGCTGGTGGGTTCGTCATACAGCATCAAGGCAGGTTCCATCGCCAACGCGCGCGCAATCGCCACCCGCTGTTGCTGCCCGCCGGACAATTCATCCGGGAACGCGTCGGCCTTGTCCGGCAAATGGACACGGGTCAGCAAGTCCCGTGCTTGCGCCCGCGCCACCTCCGGCGCCACGCCGCGCACCCTGATCGGTGCCAGGGCAATGTTGTCGAGTGCCGACAAATGGGCGAACAACTCGAAATTCTGAAACACCATGCCCATGCGCCGTCGAATTTTCGCAGCCTGCTTGCGAGGCGTTTGCGCAATATCCTGCCCCTCAAACAGGATAAGCCCCGACTCAATCGGCTCCAGCAAATTCAGGCATCGCAACATCGTCGATTTTCCTGAACCGGATGGCCCAAGAACCACCAGGCATTGTCCGGCTCGCACCGACAGATCAACACCCCGCAAGACATCGCGCGCACCGAAGCGCTTCCAGACCGCTTCTGCTTTGAGCAGCGTGCTCATCGTTGCACCGCCACACTCAATTTTGCCTTCCGCCGCCTCGACAGACGATGCTCGATCAGTGCCTGCGCCAGCATGAACATCGTCGTCAGCGCCAGATAATACAGCCCCGCAGCCGACAGCGTCTCAACGTAGCGGAAATTGCCGGACGCCGTCTGATCCGCCACCAACAGCAACTCCTGCACGCCAATCACCGAGACAATCGCCGACAACTTCAACATGCCGATGAACTGGTTGCCGATCGGTGGAACGACGATGCGCAGGGCCTGCGGCAACACGATACAGAACATGATCTGCCGCTCCTCCAACCCCAGCGCACGCGCCGCCAGGCGTTGACCGCGGCCAACCGCCCGGATGCCGGATCGCATGATTTCCGCAACATACGCGCCCTCATTCAAGCCAAGGGCAAGCACCGCGCAGGTAAATCCCGAGAGCACCAACCCGAATGAGGGCAACACGTTGAACGCAAACACCAGTTGCAGCAGCACCGGCGTGCCACGAAACAGCCAGATATAGCCGAGCACCAGCAACCGCAGCGGCTTGAACGGCGATTCCTGACCCACCGCCAGCAACAACCCGATCAGAATACCGGCCCCCAGCGAGGCAAGACTCAGCCACAACGTCGTCACGGCGGCTTCCGCAAACTGAACGCTCAGCAGATAATGTCCGAGCAGATCAAAGGAAAAACCCCGCATCGGAGCCAGGCCGATCAGAAGGCGGAGCTGCTGTCAGGCATGTTCCAATGCTTGAGCAACGCAGCATAGCTTCCATCGGCAACCACCGCCTTCATGGCTTTATCAATCTCAGCCAGCAACGCAGGGTTCGACTTGTCGACGGCAATTCCCACACTGGTGTCATTGTCAAACGGCGCGCCCGCTGTTTCATAGGTATCCGGCGTTGCCAGCATCAAGGCAACCGCCGTCGGCGTCGACACGATGATCGCGTCGGCCCGATCCTGTGACAGGGCCAGTGCAGCGCCTGTGGTGCCCGCCAGCGCCAGCAATTCCACGGCAGGCTTGCCCGCGGCGGTGCAGGCAGCGCTGGCCTTCTGCGCAGCGATCTCGAAGATCGTCCCCACCGGCGCGGACACACGATGGCCGCACAGGGATGTGGTGTCCGACAGTTTTGCCGGATTTCCCTTGCGAACCACGATCTGATTGCCAACCTTCAGATAGGGCACAAATCCCGCGATCTGTTGGCGTTCAGCATTGATATACATCCCGCTGATGATCGCATCGATCCGCTTGCCCAGCAGCGCCGGCACAAGCCCCTTGAACTCAAAAGAAACGATCTCGCTGTTCAGCGACATCTTCTTGGCAATCATGTTGGCAAGATCAATGTCAAAACCCACCGGCTTGCCATTGTCGATATATTCGAATGGCGGGAAGGTGGCGGCCAGCCCCCATGTCACCGACCCCGACGTTACCAAAGCAGGAGCTTCCGCGCGTACAGCAACGGGCGCCAGCAGAAGGGCGGCAAGCAGAATTCGACGCATGATCATGGTGTTCCGCCTCGGATATATCTCAACAAATCATCACGAGGCGTAAAACAGCAAGTTTTATGCCAGATGGCGGATTTGTCCTCCGGGCAGTATCTGTCGGAATGCTTTCCCCAGTTCAGCCGGCAACGCCGGCATCCCCCCACACACAGGCGCGCAGCCGTGCCGCCATCCGCGTCACCTCACCGGAATCCGCCGTGGCGGCAACGCCCACGCCCAGATAGCGCTCGGCGATGTCCGGCGCGTGCAGCAGCACCGCAGCCGGCCCCTCCATCACGATCCGGCCATTCTCGATCACTGCCCCCCGATCCGCCACCGCCAGCGCCGCACGGGCATTCTGCTCCGCCAGCAGGATCGACAGCCCCCGATCGCGCAAAAACCGGATCAGCGCGAAGATCTCCGCCACCAGCTTGGGCGACAGCCCCAGCGACGGCTCATCCAGGATCAGCAGACGCGGACTGGCCCTCAGCCCGCGCGCAATCGCCAGCATCTGCTGCTGGCCACCGGAGAAATTGCCGGCCGTGTCCGCCATCCGCTCGGCGAGCACCGGAAACAGCCGCAACGCCTCCTCCAGCACCCCGGCCCCGGGACGGCCCTGGTCGCAGATCGAAGCACCCAGCGCCAGATTCTCCTCCACCCGCATCCCGGCAAACAGCTGTCGCCCCTCCGGCACATGCGCAATGCCGCGCTGCAGCCGCAGCGCGGTCGGCAGCGCGTGGATCGGCACCCCGTCCCACAGAATCTCACCAGACATCGGCGTCATCAGCCCGGAGATCGTCTTGGCCAAAGTGGACTTGCCCGCCCCGTTGGCGCCGATCAACGTCACGATCTCCCCCGGTGCCACGCGCAGCGAGATGTCGTGCAGCACAGCCCCGGTGCCATAGCCGGCGGAGACGTTGCGCAGTTCCAGGCTCATGCCACCTCCTCCCCCAGATAGGCGGCAATCACCCGAGGATTGCTCTGCACCTGCGCCGGGCTGCCGCTTGCGATCAGCCGGCCGGCCTCCAGCACGATCACCTGATCAGCGATCGTCATGACGAGGGACATGTTGTGCTCCACCACCATCACGGTCACGCCACAGGCCTGGATCGCCCGCAACAGGGCGGCAAGCTCCGCCGTCTCGGTGTCGTTCAGCCCGGCCGCCGGCTCGTCCAGCAGCAACAGCTTCGGCTGTGCCAGCAATGCGCGGATCACTTCCAGCAGCTTCTGCGCGCCCATCGGCAGCTGCGTCGCCGGCTGATCCGCCTGATCGGCCAGACCCACCAGATCCAGCAGCGCCATCGCGCGATCGGCAAGCCTGCGCTCCTCGGCCCGCTGCCGCGGCCACCACGCCAGCTGCGACACCAGCCCGTGGCGCAACAGCCGGTGATGCCCGGCCATCGCATTCTCCAGCACCGTCATGCCGGGAAACACCCGCGCGGTCTGAAACGTGCGGATCACGCCAAGCCGCGCGATGGCAGAGGGCGACAGCCCGATCAGCGACGTGCCCTCAAACGTCACACTGCCCGCATCAGGCGCGAACAGATTGGTGATCAGGTTGAACAGCGTCGTCTTGCCCGCGCCGTTCGGCCCGATCAGCGCGGTCAGCGAATGCTCCGCCACGTCGAACGACACATCGGCGGTGGCAAGCAGCCCACCAAAGCTGCGCCGGAGGTCGCGAACCTGCAACACGCTCATGCCGCCTGCTCCCGCGCCATCGGTTTGCGGCCCTTGGTTTGCGGCACCAGGCGCAGCAACGTGCCAAATATCCCCTGCGGCAGATACAGCGCGCATCCGGCCAGCAACGCGCCGGAGGCCAGCGTCTTGAAGATCGCCAGCGGCTGGAACAGCGTCGGCAGAATGGTGATCAGCGCCGCCCCGAACAGCGGCCCGATCAGCGTGCCCTCCCCGCCGATGATCAGCATCGACACCAGCTCCAGCGACCGCGGCGCGCCCACCATCTCCGGCGACAGAAAATGAAAGTGAAACGCATAAAGCGAGCCGGACAGCGAGGCGAGCAGCGCCGAGATCGCAAACGCCGCCATCTTGCAGCCCACCACATTCACCCCCAGCGCCGCCGCCGCCAGCGGGTCGGTGCGGATCGCCAGCAAAGCACGGCCAAACCCGGCGCGCATCGCACCCGCCACCGAGATCAGCACCAGCACCACCAGCGCCAACACCAGGAAATACATCCGCGCCGGCGTGTCGAAATCAAAGCCCTGCACCGACAGGCTGGGAATCCCCACCATGCCGGAGGGTCCGCCGGTGATGTCGTCAAACCCCACCGTGCAACTGTCCACCAACAGGCCGAACGCCATCGTCGCCAGCGCCATATACAATCCGCGCAGCCGCAGCGTCACCGCCGCCAGCACCAGCGAGGCCACCAGCGAGGACGCCATCCCGGCCAGAATCGCCGGCACCGCGTTCCAATCCTGCGCCGTGATCAGATAGGACGAGGTATACCCCCCAAGCGCCATGAACCCCGCCTGCCCCAGGCTGATCTGCCCGGCATAGCCCATCAGCATGTCCTGTCCGATCAGCGTCAGGAACAGGATCAGCGTGATGATCAGCGCGCCCAGCAGCCCGTCATCCAGCACGAACGGCGCTGACAGCGCCAGCAGCACCGCAAGCCCGCCCCAACGCCACGCATTGGAGGAGGAGATCCGCGTCACATGCGCCCAGACCCGCGCCTCCTCGCGCACATCGGCACGGCGCACCACGCCCGAACGGATCAGCCCGGCCGGGCGGAAGATCAGCACGATCAGCAGCAACCCCAAGGACAGCGCCGCACTGAACAACGAGGACACATAGGCGGTGCCCAACTGGTTCACCAACCCCAGCAACAGCCCGCCTGCGATCGCACCGGGGAAGGAGGCGATGCCGCCAATCGCAACCGCAATGAAGCCCGAGATCGTCAACAACCGGCCGGTGTCGAACTCAAGGGCGATGGCAGGCGCCACCACAATGCCCGCAACCGCGCCGATCGCACCGGCCAGCGCGAAGGCGAACAGCTGCAGCCGCGGCACATTCACCCCCACCAGCCGCGCCGCCATCGGGTTCTCCGCACAGGCGCGCAGGGATTGGCCAAGCCGCGTGCGCATCAGCATCCAGCCCAGCGCCACGATGATGATGCCGGCCACGCCGATCACCCACACGCCCTGCGGCTGGATCAGAATGGAGCCCAGCTTCCAAGGCCGCTCGCCGGAAAACGGCGGCAACGCGTAAGGCTGGCTGCCCCACACCACCAGCACCAACCCCTCGAACATGGTCAGCACGCCGGCGGTCATCATCAGCATGTTGCTGTTGGTAAGCCTGCTCAGCCCCGGCACGAACGCCACCCGCCCCACAACGGCCGCCAGCAGCGTCGTCACCAGCATGGCGATCAAGGCGGAGGGCAGCGTCGCCATCCCCCAATCCACATGCATCGAATACACCAGCAGCGCGCCCAGCGTGCAGAACCCGCCCTGCGCCAGGTTGATCACCCCGGTGACACGAAACACCAGCGAAAACCCAAGCGCCAGCAGAGCATAGATACTGCCCTGCAGCACGCCGCCCAGGACGATCTGAACCAAGGTGTTCACGATGACGGCGCCTATTTCAGCGGAATGCCATGCGGCCCGCCAATGGCCACCCAGGTGTCCGCCGCCGGATCCCAGCGCGAGACAATCACCGAATCCTCGTTCAACCCGCGCTGCGGCGTACCGTTGAAATCAAAGAACCCGTTCAACCCGGTATAGACGGTGGCGGCCAGCTTGGCGCGCAGCTGCTCGGCCGTGGCATCCGGCCCCAGCTCCTGCAACGCGCCCAGCATCATCAGCGTCGGGTCCCAGGCCAGGGTGTTGGACGAATCAGGCCGCTCGCCCGCATCCTTGAACGCCTTGAAGAACGGCGCATGCGCCGCCTCCAGCGCCGGATCGTTGCGCCCCGGCACCACCTCCATCCAGGACGAGGTCGGGATCACCAGCTCCTTCGGCAGGAAGTCCTTGTACTGCCCCATCTGCGCATAGTTCATGTTGCCGTTGGTGGTGCCCACCGGGATATCCAGCCCGGACGCCACAACCGCCTTGAACACGGTCGCCACCGGCCCGCCCGTGGCCCAGGCGATCAGCGCCTGCGGATTGGTCTCCTTGATCCGCTCGATCTGCGCCGTGACACTCACATCGTTGGGCGCGAAACGCGCCTCACCCACGATCTGCATCTCCTTGTTTTCCGGCAGCGCCAGCACCGTGCGGAAATTCTTCTCGGCATCCTGGCCCGAGGCATCGGTGCTGGTGATGATCCCAAGCCGCCTGATGCCGGACAGGCGCCAGTAGCGGATCAGCACGCTCGCCATGTCCCGCGTGTCGACACCCGCGGTGAACACGTAGCTGCCGGCGGCCGGATGAATGCCCGGCGACAGGCAATACATCACCGGCCCGTTCTTCATCAGCGGCGCCATCGCGTTGCACATCGCAACCAGCGAGGAGCCGATGATCAGCTTGGGCTTCTTCGCCATCACCGCCGTTGCCAGCTGCACCGCGTTCTGCGGGCTGGACTGATCGTCATGGAACACGAAATGCGGCTGCAGCGTCTTGATGGCGCCGCTGGCAATGGCCGTCTCCATATGCTGCAGCGCCACCTGCTGCGCCTTGCCAAGAAACGCGCCCGGGCCGGTCAGCGGCAGGATCACATCGATATCCAGCGCCGCGGCACGCGCACCCGCGGCCGGAAGGCAGGCGGCAACCGTCAGGATCGAGGCCATCGCGATGCCAGCAAGCGTCTTCTTGGTCATTTTGTCATCCCCGGCCGAGGCATCGCCCCGGTGTGTTTGCCATACGGTCATATCTCACGACAAAGGGCGATCCGTCGAGACACCGCCCCGACGGATCACCCCCTCACGCAACCGATCCGCCCTGCTGACGTAAAGCCGGTGCTATTTATTTCTGCGGAACCCCGCCCGGTCCGCTCAGCCGGGTCCAGGTGCCGGCCGCCGGATCCCAGTGGCTGACGATCACGGAACGCTCATCCAGCCCACGCTGCGGCGTGGTGACGAAGTCGTAGAGCCCGTTGACACCGGTGAAGGATCTGGTCTCCGCCATCTTCGCGCGCAGCTGCTCCGCCGTCACATTCGGCCCCAGCTCGCCCATCAGCTGCAGAATGAACAGGGTCGGATCCCAGCCCAGCGTCGCCGGCGAATCCGGCTTCTCAGCCGCCGCCTTGTACACCGCATAGAACGGGGCATGGGCCGCATCGAGCGCCGCATTGCCGCTGCCCGCGGGCGTCTCCATCCAGGACGAGGTCGGGATCACCAGCTCCTTCGGCAGGAAATCCTTGTATTGCTGCATCTGCGCATAGGTCATGTTGCCGTTGGTGGTGCCAACCGGAATATCCATGCCGGCGGCGGACACCGCCTTGAACACGGTGGCCACCGGCCCGCCGGTGGTCCAGGCGATCAGCGCCTGCGGGTTGGTCTCCTTGATCCGCTCGATCTGTGCCGTGACACTCACATCGGTGGGCGCGAAGCGCGCATCGCCGACAATGGTCATGTCCTTGTTCTCAGGCAGCTTCATGATCTCACGGATGTTGCGCTCGGCATCCTGGCCGGAGGCATCGGTGCTGGTGATCAGCCCCAGCTTCGTGATGCCGGACAACCGCCAATACCGGATCAAGGCGGTCGCCAGATCGCGCGTGTCGACACCCGAGCTGAACGCGAAGCTGCCGGCAGGCGGGTGAATACCCGGCGCGAAGCAATACATCACCGGGCCGTTCTTCATCAGCGGCACCATCGCGCTGCACCCGGCCACCAGCGTTGAGCCCAGGATCACCGGCGGCTTCTTCGCCACGATCGAGGTTGCCAGCTGAATCGCGGTCTGCGGGTTGGACTGATCGTCATAGAACACGAAATGCGGCAGCGGCGCCTGGATCGCCCCTTTGGCGATCGCATCCTCCAGATGCTGCAACGCGCTCTGCTGCGCCTTGCCTAGAAACGCGCCGCCGCCGGAGAGTGAGAGCACCACATCGATATCGATCGGCGCCGCCTGGGCCGCAGTCCCCATCACCGATACAAAGGCGCCAAGCACAAGCCCGGCCAGTCTGGATTTGCTCATTTCATCTCCCTCAACCCGGGTTCGTCCCCAAGCGCATTCAATGCGCCCAGTCTCTCACGCTTCAGGTCCGACCGTCGAGGCTTGAACCGCGCCACGCGATCCAGGACAACACATCCAACAGCCAAGTTCCCAAGGACCCCACACGCGTGACCGCACAGCCCAGCGACCATCCGTTCGAGGTGACACTCGCCCGATCCGGCGGCATCTATCAGATCGCACCCGGCCGGAGCGTGCTGGAGGTGCTGCGCGCAGCGGGCGTTCCCGTGGAAGCCTCCTGCGAGAGCGGCTCCTGCGGCACCTGCATCGTCCCCCTGCTGGAGGGCGAGGCCGATCACCGGGACATCGTGCTGACCGCCCGCGAAAAATCGAGCCTGTTCGTCACCTGTGTCAGCCGCGCTCTGGGCAGCCATCTGGTGCTGGACCTGTAACGCCCCATCTGGGGGGCATGAAAACAATCATCATCGGCGCCAGCGGCGGCGTGGGGGCGGCCTTCCTCGCCGAACTCACCCAGCGCGGCGCAAAGCCAATCGCCCTCTCGCGCCACACCACCCCAGCACTCGACCTGCTGGACGAGGCCAGCATCGCCGCAGCCGCCGAGCACTACGGCACCGATCTCGACCTGGTGATCGACGCCACCGGCTTCCTGCACGGACCCGGCATGATGCCGGAACGCAGCTGGAAACAGCTCAACCCCGCGCATCTCGCCCATAACTTCGCCATCAACGCGATCGGCCCGGCCCTGCTGATGAAGCATTTCCTGCCGCGCCTGGCGCGCCACCGCCGCAGCGTGTTCGCAACCCTCTCCGCCCGCGTCGGCAGCATCTCGGACAACAATCTCGGCGGCTGGTACAGCTACCGCGCCGCCAAATCCGCCCTCAACCAGCTGGTGCGCACCGCCAGCATCGAACTGCGCCGGCAATCCAAACTGTCGATCTGCGTGGCGCTGCACCCGGGCACGGTCGCCACACCGCTGTCCGACCCCTTCGCCAAATCCGGCCTGGAACTGCAAACGCCCGAGCTGGCCGCCCAGCGCCTGCTCACCGTGATCGATGGTCTGACTCCGGAACAGTCAGGCCATCTGATCGACCATCACGGGGTGACGATCCCGTATTAGGGCGCAGCACACCTCCCCCGCCCTATGATAAGCCCCCGTCATTGCGCGCGAAGCGCAGCAATCCATCGCACTGCAGCCAGCGCAGCGACGGATGTCGGCACCTCGCATGCAATGACGTCGTATTGTTCGGGAACCGACATCCCCCATCAAGGCGCCGCGCGCACGCCGCCCGTCTCGGCCTCCGCCGCCACCCGCTTGGCATCGTCGGCCAGCATCATATGCTGCGCCACCAGCGCATCGGCCGCCTTGCGCACCGCCGCAACATAGGCCTCCTTCGACGGATAGCGCTCCTCCAGCGACGGCCGCGGATCGCCGGCGGCCAGACGCTCGGCCTTGGTCGCGGCAAACGGGATGAAGCTGCCGGAGAAGTTGCAGAACCCGCCATCAAACAGCTCCGGCCGGAAGCTGTTCCAGCTGGTATAGGTGCCGATCGGTGCGCCCAGATACACGTCGCGCACCCCGCCCACATCGATGCCATCCGCATCCACCTGCGGCACCAGCACGCCATAGCTCGCCGTCCCCGGCACCGGCGGCTCCCGGCTGATAATGCCGGAGCTGTCACCCGCGCGATACTGCGGCCCGAAATCCAGCACATGCAGCATGGAGATCGCCCCGGTGTAGCGCGGCGCCGGGCGCGGGGCGCCGTAATTGGTGGCGGGGATCAGCGGGAAATGCACCCGATCCGGCGCCACCAGCGTGCCGGCCGCAATGCTCGGCTTCACCGAGGCCGGAGGCTGCTTCCCATCGCGCACCCAGCCCACCAGGTTCACGAACGCGGCGCGCATCGTCCAGGTGTGCGGATTCGGGTTGGATTGCTGCTGACACACGCCAAACGGCGGCTGGGCCGGCAGCGGCAGGGCCGCCGCCGCGTGCTGCGTGCTGGCCATGATGAAGGTTCGCACATTGGCCGGCTCCTTCGCGTCGTGCAGCCCCAGCGGATCGGTCAGCCCCAGCGATTGCCGCCCCTCCCAGATCTCAAGCGCGGTCGCCATGTGAAAGATCACCGGGCAGGTATGGCTCGCCTCACAGCGATCCAGAATGCCCTGGCTGCGCCCGGTCAGCGGATCGGCCTCCCTGGCGTAGGTGAACGGAAAATCATAGGCCGGGTAGTCGTGATCCACCTGCTGCCCCCAGGCCCGGCCCGGCTGCGAGAAACGAATGTTCAGCGGCATCAGCCCGCCGCCGATATGTGGCATGGCGCCGTCGAACACCTGGCGCCCGTCCTCACCCTTGTTGAACCCCAGCGCGATCAGGCTGCGGATGAACCGGCCGGACTGTGACTGGCCAAAGATGATCGATTTCACCCGGCCGCCATGCACCACCGGGTTCGGCGTGCCGGCGGCATCCTTCTCGGCGCGCTGAAAGAACGCCCCCACATCGCGGGTGATGGCAAAGCCCATCCCCATCACCTTGGGGTCGCGCGCGCGATAGATCACCTCATACAGCTTGCCCGTCTCGAAGCCGGACGTCAGGCAGATCTGCGTGTCGTTTGCCTTGTCGCAGGCACCGAAATGCCACGCGCTGTTCGGGATCAGCTCGCGCGGCGCATTCTCCCGCGGCCGCACGGACAGCGTCGGCAGAAACCCATCGGCCAACGGCTTCTGGTTGTCGGTCTCCACAGTCGGGTAGCTGGCATGGGTCATCTCGGTGAACCAGCCGCTGGACAAATTGAGCGTCGTCACCTTCTCGCGCGTGGTCAGCTCGCTGCGCACCACACCCGTGATCGCGCTGCCATCCTTGTTGCGCGCCACCGGCACCGCAGCCCCCATCCGGTTGCCCCCTGGCAGCAGATCGCCCTGCCAGCCGAACCACAGAATCGTGGTGCCCTGCCGCTCCAGAAACCCATCACCCGCCACCTGGTTGGTGGCAATCTGCTCGGCCGTGCCCTTCATATCCGCGTTGAACAGCGTGTTGGCGCGCTTGTTGCCGCGGTTGAGCACATCAAAGAACAGGATGTTGTTGGACTTCGCCGGATTGCTGGGGCGGACGATCTCGATATCGGTGCTGTATTCCACCATGCCGCGCGCATTGCGCGGGGCAAGCGCGATATCCTGGATGATCGCATTGGCCGGGCTCGCCGGGTCCAGCTCGCCATGCGCCCGGGCGACGATCCGGTCATAGGTGCCGGTGTCACCAAAGCTCTGGCCGCCATAGGCGGGCGCGGTGCTCAGCAGCTCAAGCCGCACGACGCGCGCGGAAGCAGGGTTGCTCATCAGGGCAGCACTGCTCAGCCCGGCCAGCAAAAGGCCGCGCGTGATGGTCTTGACCATGTCTCTCTCCCTTGGGTCCGATCATTCGACCCTTGATTTGCGCAAACCCTGCCGCAACGATGATTGTCATACAAGCCCTTGCCGGGGCGCCACGCGCGGCAAATACTGCGCCCAACATCAAACAATCAGGGAGTGCGGATCATGCAGCGTTGGACCGAAAACCTGACCCGCCGCACGGTCCTGGGCGGCATGGCGGCCCTGGCAGCCTCCCCCCAGGCCCGCGCCGCAACCAGCTTGCGCGTGGGCCTCTCCCAGCCGATCTTCTCCTTCACCCCGCTCGATCTCGGCATCGAGCTGGGCCTCTTCGAGAAATCCGGCCTCACCATCGAAAAAACCACCTTCGCCGGCAGCGCCAAGCTGCACCAGGCGATCGCCGCCGGCAGCATCGATATCGGCCTCGGCGCCGGCCCTGAGCTTGGCTTCCTCGCCAAGGGCGCGCCCGAGATGGCCGTCGCAGCCCTGGCCGATCTGCCCAAGGAACTCGCGATCACCGTGCTGAAGGATGGCCCGGTGAAGACGGTGGCCGACCTCAAGGGCCGCCGCGTCAGCGTCTCCACCAAGGGCTCGCTCACCGAATGGGGCGGCCAGGAGCTGTCACGCCAACAGGGCTGGGGCCCCACCGGCATCAACCTGCTGCCGCTCGGCAGTTTCGGCGCACAGATCGCAGCACTGAAAACCCATCAGATCGACGGCATGGTGGTCGAGGCCAGCACCTCCGGGCGCATGGAGGAGGAAGGCATCGGCGTCACCCTGGTGAATTTCGAGCATCTGGTGCCGAAATTCCACATCCACGTCATGTATGCCGCCAACAGCCTGATCGCGGGCCAGCCGGAGGCGCTGCGCGCCTTCATCGCCGGCTGGTTCGCCTCCATCGCCGCCATGAAGGCCGATCGCGCCCGCGCGGTGGCCGTGGTGGTCAAGGTGCTGGACGTCACGCCCTCTCTGGCCGGCAAGCTCTACGATGACATCATGCCGATGTACAACCCAACCGGCCATTTCGACCCGGACGCCCTGAAGGCCATCGCCAAGGCCGAGATGCAGATGGGCGACACCGAAGGCACGGTCGATTTCAGCAAATACGTCACCGAAGCCTTCCTGCCCAAAACCTGATCCTCGCGGGGCGGCGGCGCTGCGCGCTGTCGCCCTACGCCCAATGCCGGATGATCTCATCGCTTTGCATCACCGGCGTGATCCAACGCCGGAAGAACGCCATGCTCCCCGCCTGCGCCGCCTCGGAATAGGAGCCCGTTGCGTCCTCCGCGATGGTGCTGAAATAGCCCAGCGCCGCCGCATGCCGCGCGGTGAACTCCAGCCCGATATCGGTGGCAACCCCGGTCAGCACCAGCGTGCGGATGCCCATCGTCTTCAGCCGCAGATCGGCCGGCGTGTCGATGAACAGCGAGGGCTGGCTCTTCTCGAACACCAGATGATGCGCGGCCGGCGCCAGCCCGTCGAGAAACGCGGTCTCCTCCATCCCCTCCTGCATCGCAGGCGCCAGATCCTCGGGCCGTGACACGCGCTGCTTCTGCATCAAAAACAGCTTGAACGGCCCGGAGATCAGATCCAGCGGCGGCAGCACATGCCGGCTCCACAGCACCGGCACACCGGCGGCATCGGCCGCGGCCACCAGCCTCTGCGCCGCAGCGCGGATGCGCTCCACATGCAACGCCTTGCCGGCCAGCCCCTTCTGCCAATCCCACATCACCAGCGCCGTGTGCGCCGGGTCCAGGAACGCTTCGGGCGAGGTGGGAATGAAGCCTGTCTGCGGCATGGGCGTGAACTCCTACGGGGCCAGTCTGCGCCAGCGTGAGACGCGATGCTCAACACCGCGCAGCAGCATGTTGAGGATGATGGCAATCCCCGCCACCAACACAATCAGCCCCAGCAGCTGCGCCGGCTTGAAACCCTCGGTGAACTGCCGGATGAAATGCCCGATCCCGTTGGAGGAGGCGTACAGCTCCGCCAGCAGCACCCCCAGCAGCACCGCCGTCATCGCCAGCCGCATCCCGGTGAAGAAGCCCGGCACGATATGCGGCAGGATCACATGGCGAAACCGCATCCACCGCCCCGCCCCCATCGAGCGCGCGCTGACCAGCAGGATCGGCTTCAGATTGCGCGTCGCCGCCGCCACCGTGACGATCACGGGAAACACCCCATGCGTCACGCCAAACACGATCTTGGACGCGGGGCCGATGCCTGAGGCCAGAATGATCACCGGCAGAATGGCGATCTGCGGCGTGGCATACAGCAGCAGGATCACCGGCATCAGCGCCTGGTGCGACACCCGGCTGAGCCCCAGCAGCAACCCCAGCGCAAGCCCGATCACCAGCGAGATCACAAAGGCCAGCGCCAGCTCCCCCAGCAGCAGCAGCAACGCCGCCCGGATCGGCGCCTGCCCCAGCAGCAGCACGGATTGGCGCAGCGCGGCCAAAGGCGGGCTCAGAAAATCCGGATCAATCAGAAAGTTGGACGCCAGATCCCATGCCAGCACGAGCCCCGCCACACACAGCAGCTGATAGAGAATGATGCGGTTCACCATCGCACCGCCTCCCCACCCGTCATTGCGAGGCGGCGCAGCCGCCGTGGCAATCCATCGCAAGGCCGCCCCGTGTCGCGATGAATTGCCACGGCGCCTGCACCGCCGCGCAATGAAAGGCTCCGGCTCATCGGCGCTGCCCAAACCCGTCCAGCCGCGCCAGCGCCTGGTTCAGCACCGCCGCCACCAGCACCACCACCAGGATGTAGGCATACATCGTCGCCGCCTCCATGTTGTCGGCGGCATCGGCAATCTGATGGCCAAGCCCGTCAAACGAGGCGATGGTCTCCCCGCCCAGCACCGCCAGAAACGACAGGGTAAGCCCGATGCGCAACCCCGCCAGCACCGAAGGGGCTGCCGCCGGCAGCAGCACATGGCGCAGCAGCGCCATCCGGCTGGCCCCCATCGAGATCGCCGCCGTGATCAGCGGCCTCTCCACGTTGGACAGCCCGCTGATCGTGTTGAGCGCAATCGGAAACACCCCGATCGTGGCGCCAAGCGCGATCTTCGACCCCGCACCAAGCCCGAACACCAGGGTGAACAACGGAAAGAACAGAATGGCGGGGATGGCGTTCAGCGCCGTCAGCAGCGGCTCGGCCACACGGATGCGCAGGCCCGCCCGCGCGATGAACACCCCCAGCGCCAGGCCGATCACCGCCGACAGGCTGAACGCACCCGCCACCTCGATGGCGGTGGCCGCAAGCGGCGTCCACACCTCACCGGAGCTGATCAGCACGCGGGCGCGCAGCAGCACCGCAAGCGGCGTCGGTAACAACAGGGCGGAGACGTGCCAGCCATGCGTCGCCTGCCACCAGAGTGCGAACAGCACCGCCACAAACGCCAGCTGAATGGCACGGCTGGCCCGCATCAGCCGGCAACCCGCCCGCCATCGGCACTTGCCGCCGCCAGCCGCAGCTCCGGCCCCATCGTGCGGCGGATCTCCTCATGCAGCTCGGTGTAAAGCCGGTTGCGCAGCACCGCGAATTCCGCGGACGTCACAAACTCCGGCGTGCGCGGATGCGCGGCCCCCACCTCCACAATCGTCTTGATCGTGCCCGGACGCGCCGAGAACACCGCCACCCGATCGGCCAGAAACACCGCCTCGCCCAGCGAGTGGGTCACGAACACGATGGTCTTGCCGGTGCGCGACAGCAGCACCGACAGATCCTCGCCCAGCACCATGCGGGTCTGTTCATCAAGGGCCCCGAACGGCTCATCCATCAGGATGATGTCGGTGTCCAAACACAGCACCCGTGCCAGTGCTGCGCGCTGGCGCATGCCGCCGGAAAGCTGGCTCGGATAATGATTGGCGAACTCCGAAAGCCCCACCGCGGCCAGCGCCTCGGCCGCCCGCTCCCGCCTTCCGGCTTTCGCAGCCCCCTGGAAGATCAGCCCAAGTTCGATGTTCTCGATGATCGTGTTCCAGGGCATCAGCGTGCTTTCCTGGAACACAAAGGCAATCCGATCCGGCCGCGGCCCCGTGATCGCCTCGCCAAAGATCTCGGTGCGCCCGGACTCGGGCGCCAGCAGCCCGCCCATGATGTTCAGCAGCGTGCTCTTGCCACAGCCGGACGGCCCGATCAGGCACAGAAGCTCACCCCGCCGCACGCTGAGCGAAGTCGGCGCCAAAGCCGCAACCCCGCCAAAGCGGTGCGCGGCCTCGGTGATCTGGATGGCAATATCAGTCATGACGTCCCTCATGGCGGAAGCGAGCCACTCTGGGAATGCGAGCGAGGCCCAAAGAAAAAAAGTTTTTTTGGTTCTTTTTTTTCAAAAAAAGAACGCCCTTCCTTCCTTTGGGCCCCAGCGCCTCAGGCAGCCTTCGGCGGCAGCGTCAACAGCTCGGTGGCATAGGCATCGTCCATCTTCGGCGTCAGGCCATGCTTGGCCAGAGCCTCGGAGAACAGGTTGCGCACCAGCGGGCTCTCATCGGCATAGTCGATCTGATCGCCGCCAACGCGCTTGGAGATCCAGGCCTTCGGCACGCCCTGCGCGTTGCGGATGGACACCACCTCATGCTTGAACGCCAAATAGCGCGACGGCGTGGTGCCGGTGTTGAAGTGCTGATGGAACCACAGATTCGGCGGCACGATCATGCAGCCTTCCTGCCACTCATAGCGCTTCGGCTCCTCGCCTTCCGGCCACATCAGCGAGTAGCCTTCGCCGCTCATGATGATCACGTGCGCACCCGGACCATGGCAATGCGCCTTCTTGTAGGTGCCCACCGGGAACTGCGAGATATGGCTGTTCATCGAGCCATTGGCCATGTTGAAGCGGATATGGCCACCGCCGGCGCCGCGCTCCTTGGCGGAGATCAGCGGCAGGTTGATCGCATCGGAGACGAAGTTCGTCACCAGCTTCAGCCCGTCCATCTCCTTCTTGTTGGCGAAGTAGTCCGGCTCACCGTTGAAGCGGCTCTTGAAGTCGAACGTCGTGTTGAACACGAAATCCGGCTCTTCATACAGGTTGATCACCGGCGGCGCGTTGGTCACCGCCACAAACCGGGCCGGCTCCTGGCCCGAGCCGTTGAAATGCTGGTGCCAGCAGTTCAGCGGGATGGCGAACATCGAGCCCTTGCCCCATTCGAAGCTCATCTTGTGGCCGGCATCGTTCCACACCGTGGTCGAACCGCGGCCATCGAGGATGTAGATCATCTCCTCGAAAAGCTGGCGCTGCGGCGCCACCTTGGAGCCCGGGGCGATCTCCAGCACGTAGCAGTCATTCGAGGTGCGGCTGGCCTCGTGGTTGATATACACACCACGCCCACCGCGGCGATCCCACTGCTTCAGCTCAACCGTGTGCAGGTTGGGAATGTAGTGGGCTGCGATGATGTCCAGGCCCTGGGCGCGAACCCAGTTGGTGTACGGCGTTTCCTTCTCACTGGCGAATTTCTTCGCCAGATCGTCAGATACCATTGCGTCTTTAGCCATGTTAGTCCCCCGACTTTGCGTGATGGTGGGTGTGAGCATGATGGTGATCATGGTCATGGTGATGATCATGCGCGTGGTCATGCGCATGGGCGGCTTTGTGTTTCAGGCTGTCCATCACGGCGGGCGCATGCGGATCGGCGCTGAACACGAGTGACTTCACAGTGACCGGCACCGTGCCGGACGGCATGCGGATGCGGCCGAGATCGACATAGTCGAAATCCCACAGCACCACGCCATCGATCACCAGAATATCGCTCGCAACGTGGAAATCCTCGCGCAGAACACCGCCCAGCGTGCGCGCCATGTCGCCGTCCAGCACGATGTAAAGCGGCTTGCCGGCGGCCAGCGTGCGCGGCAATGCCGCGATCAGCCCGCGTGCGATCGCGGCGATGCGGCCATATTCCGGCATCCCCTGCCAATGCAGCGCGATCGCCACATCCGCCTCGCCCTCCACCAGATCAAAGGCGGTGAAATGCGCGCGCACAGCGGCTGCGAACGCATCGGAATCGATCTCGTCGCCGAACTCGAAGGCGGGCGCCAGCACCTGCAGATTGCGCCGCGGCAACAGGCTTGCGTGGTTGCTGATATAGATCGTGTTGCCCGAAAGCTGGATCGAATATTCGGACGCGCCAAGTGCTGTGGCCCGAATGCAGGCATTGGCCGGCAACACCGGCCAGGGCAGCTGGCCGGCATCGATGCGCGCGCGGATGGCGTGGCCGAGCCTGCGGCCCATATCGCCGAAATCGCGCGCCTCGCGGCCATACACATATTCGGCCACACCGCCCGAGAACATCACGCCATCGATCGGGCCGCGATCAGGCAGCAGATCGGTCAGGAACAGGCCTGCAATATCAGCGTTGGGCTGCACATCGCGCACCGCCTGCACCACGGCATCCGCCATCCAGCCGGCCACCTTGTCCATGTCGGCATGGTCGATCGTCTGACCCAGCGACCAATGCAACCCCGCATGATGCGCCAGATGCGCACCGGCCGGATCAAGGCGCCTGATCACCCCCGCCTCGTCCACCACGGTGTGGCGCCCGCCAATGTGAAACGCCGCGGTGGCCACAACCTTGCCCTTCTCGATCAGGCCAAGCTTGGTGGTGCCGCCGCCGATATCGATGTTGAGAATCCGCCCGCCCGTCTCGCTGGAGACCGCGGCCGCCCCCGAGCCATAGGCCGCCAGCATCGATTCCATATGATGGCCCGCGGTGGCACAGACGAAATCGCCACCCTTCTGCGAGATGATGGCGGCAATCGCCTCCGAATTCTCCCGCCGCAGCGCCTCACCGGTCAGAATCACCGCGCCCGTGTCAATGTCATCCGGCTTCAGCCCCGCGCCATGATAGGCGTCATCGATGATGGCGCCCAATGCCTGCTCATCGATCCGCTCCTCGCTGGCATAGGGCGTCAGCGCCACCTCGGACTGGTAAAGCTGCTCGCGGGACACCACGAAATACCGGCTCGACATATCCTCGCCGAGACGCCGCAGATTGATCCGGCTGAAGATCACCTGCGTCCCGGAGGAGCCGATATCGATGCCCACACTGACAAGAGACACATGGTCGGCAATCCACAGCGGATTGTCCTCCAACGCCCCCTCATCGAAATCGTCGTGATCGTGATCGTAGCCAAGCCCCGGCACATGCTTGTGCGTCAGGTCCTGGCCCTGAAAATGGTCGGTGACCGCGTGACCCTTGTCACTCATGCACGCAAAGCCAACAGCATGTCCTCGACATAATCCGGCCCCGTCGCCACCACCACCATCGAGGCGATCGGGCGCAGACACCCAAGTGTCCTGGACAACGCATCGTCGCCGGTGCCGGGTTCGGCAATGATCAACGCCGTCACCGGAATACCCCGCAACCGGCACGCCTCGCCCAGCAAAGCCCCGGACTGTGCGTCCGAGCCGGCCGTGGCAATCATCACCATCATGTCCGAACGCTGCGCATCATCCAGCAGCGCGCGGGCCTGGCCCTCGATCGCCGCCATCCAGTTCTCGCCCACCGGCATCGGCAGGCGCACCTGGCGGCGGCGTTCCGGCAAGGCGGCCACCGACGCCTCGACAATCGCATCACTTGCATCGTCGAGCGCGATCAGGCTCGCGGTGCGCGGACGCGAATTCGCATAGCGCGAACGGAAGGCGGCCTCATGGGCGCTGGTGGCCAGAGTGCTCTCACTCTGGCCACCGATCGCACCAAGATATCCGCCGCTGCCCAGCTGTTTGACGAACGGCGCGTTGCTCACGTGATCTTCCTTAGACCGAGGTCTGACGAACGCCGGGGATCGCCTTCAGCGCTTCAGCCGCCGCATCCTTGTAGGCCTGGTCCGGCGGCAGCACGATGGCGGCCGAACGCACATGCTGCTGCTTCGGATCAATGCCCGGCGGACGCGTGCCGTGATCCTTCAGCGCCTTGGCAGCGCGCAGCAGACGCTGGCGCGCCATGATGATGCCGTTATCGGTGGAGACCAGGTTCTCCATCGAGCGATCGACGATCGGGCCCATGCTCTCCTGCAGCGAGGCATCCTGCATCGCGATGCCGGCCACACCGCTATAGGTGTCGCCACGCTTCTGCGCCTCACGGTCCATCAGATAGTCGTTGGACTTGTTGGCCTCCGGAATATACGTGCCCGGCACGTATTTCACGTGAATGCCGTAGCCATCCTTCATCGCCTGCACTTCGGTCTCGGTCAGGTCGCGCACCGGGTGGTAGTCGAAGCTCCAGGCCCAGCAATGCTCGTCATCGATCGGCACCCAGAAATGGCCATGGATCGGATGATCGCCGCGCGGCGGCACCAGGGTGAAGCACGGCATCACCCACGGCGTGATGCGCCAGTAATACTTGCCGTCCTCGGCATTGCGGCGCGCACCGATATACAGGCCGCCCTCATGCTCGACCACCTCGAACACCGGGCGGGCGTCGTTCATGTTGTACTGGTTGCCGCGCGCGCCCTTGAACAGCGGATCGCTGTTGAGGTTGCCGCGATGCAGGAACGACACGTGGCTGCTGTCGATGCCGCCTTCGAGGGCCTGCAGCCAGTTGCACTCCTGCAGACGCTTCGAAATGAAGCTCTGCGTCGGGCGCACCGTGCAGAACTCCCACTCCGGCTCCGGCGGCATGTGCTCCTTCGGGCCCATATAGGTCCAGAACGCGCCACCCTTCTCGATCAGCGGGTAGGATTTCAGATTGATCTTCTGGCACATGCCGGATTCTTCGGTCTCCGACGGAATCTCCTGACAGGAGCCGTCCACACCGTATTTCCAGCCGTGATACGGGCAGCGCAGCCCGCCATCCTCGTTGCGGCCGAACCACAGCGACACGCCGCGATGCGCGCAGAACTCGTCAATCAGGCCCAGACGGCCCTCGGAATCGCGCACCGCCAGCAGACGCTCGGACAGGATCTTCATGCGAACCGGCGGACAGCCATCATAGGGCAGCTCTTCCGACAGCATGATCGGCAGCCAATAGCAGCGGAAAAGATCGCCCATCTGGGTTCCAGGACCCGTCTGGGTGACGATGTCATTCTGTTCACGACGCAACATGCCAGGGCGCTCCCAACTGCACGTCCATACTCCTCGCCGCGCGTTATGCCCCAACCGCTTTCCGGTCTGTTCACTGTGCGCACGAATGGACGTCTCTGCGCACAAAATCTCTCCGATGCCCTCTCTTGTCAAGCGTTCCGGCCGTCACGACAGCAGGATCACATTTGCTGGAGTTGTTGATCTATGGATGTTACCCACAGCGTCAATCGGCAATTGTTATCAAGTCCCGATGCACAGCCGGACCAAATGCGCACTAAAGAACGAAAATAGTGGTGGAATGAAAACCCTCGTCTTCCAATCATTCCGGGAGTTTGATGTTTCACCCTGGATGCGGCGCTGCATGGACAGCGTCCGGGCCTGGTGCGGTGTCATGAATTATCGTTACGAATTCATTGGTGATGAGTTTTTTGTAATCTGCGGCGAAGACTATCTGGCCCGTGTCGGGGACAACAAACGCTCCATCACCAATCTCGCCCGCCTGGAATTGACGCGCACCCGCCTCGCCGAAGGCTGGGATCAGGTCATCTGGCTCGATGCCGACACCTTCATCTTCGATCCCAACCGCTTCGAACTCGCCCTCACCGACGGCTACGCCTTCGCACGCGAGGTCTGGGTGGCCGAAAAAGCGGATGGCTGGCTGCGCGCCGATGTCGGCGTCCACAACGCCGCCATCGTGTTCCGCGGCCATCACCCGGATCTGGACCTGCTGATCCACACCATCCGCCACATCGTGGCCACCCGCCTCATCCACTCCAACTACCAGGTCGGCACCAAGCTCCTGCTCGGCCTGCAATACTCGCTGGACTTCAAGGTGGTGGCCCAGGCGGCCATGTTCAGCCCGGACATGGTCCGCGCCATCGCCCAGCCGTCAACGCTGCAAAGCAGGCGCATCCTGGCGCTGCACGCCAAGGAATACCGCTTCCGGGTCTATGCCGCCAATCTGTGCTGGTCGATGAAGGACGAACTCGACCCGGACGCCGTGATGCGCGCCATGGACATTCTGGAATCCACCCGTGGTGACGTGGTGAACGACCATCTCACCGCCGCACAGAAAGCCGGCCCGGCCCAGATCCTGGCAACCGAACCCGCCATCTGGCTGCCCGCCACCCCGCGGGAGCAGCACCACGGCTCCCTCGCCTGGCGCGCCAAACAGGCCGCAGCCAGGCTGGTCGACCACATCCTGCCCAACGGCGTCACGCGCGCACTCCGCCGCGCCCTCATCCTGGTCAACCGCGCCAGCGGCTGAACCAGCCGGCGCAGCCGAACTCATTGCGTTTTGCTCTTGTTGAACCGGGGAGGATATGACAACACTGCCCCCTGTCCCAACCTTGAGCGCCGCACATGAGATTGCTGTTCGTCCGGGACGGGTTGCACCTGCCGGATCTCATCGGCGGCCTTGAACGCAACACCCAGGCCCTGTGCAAACGTCTGACGGCGAGCGGCGTCGACACCGCCGTTCTGGCGAAACTGTCCCACACCGGCCTTGCCAGCTTCGCCCATCGTGCGGCGCGCAAACTCTACAAGCCGGCGATCGGACTCGCCGATCACATGGCCGGCCATGCCACCTACCGGATCTGGGATTTCGAGCGCGACATGGATCCCGTCCTGGCCGCCTTCGCGCCGAACGTGGTGGTCATCCAGCAAGGCCCCTTCCCCGAGATCATCCGCCCCTATCTCGCCCGCGGTTTCACAGTGGTGTGCTACCACCACCATGTCCTGTGGCCCTCCCCCGCCCCACAACTGACCACAGACCCGGCCCTGTCGCACCTGTCCTGCAGCAAGTTCGTGGCAGACCGGCTGAAAGCCGATTTCGGCGTGCCGTCCCACATCGTTCCGCCGTTGATCGAACCCGTGGCCTACCGCACTCGCACCTCCCGCCGGGAGGTGCTGTTCGTCAATCCACGGCCGGAAAAAGGGGCAGACATCGCCTGGGCCCTGGCCAAGGCCCGGCCGGACATCACTTTCCGCTTTGCCGAAGCCTGGATGGTCACCGCAGACGAACATCGCGAGACAACCAGGCGCGCCGCCCTGCTCGGCAACGTGATCGTGGAACAGCCGCGCAAGGACATGCGCCCGCTCTACGCCCGCGCCAGGCTGCTGCTGGCGCCCTCCCAATTGCCGGAGGCGTTCGGCCGCACCGTGGCCGAAGCGCAGCTCAGCGGCATTCCTGTGCTGTGCAGCAACAATGGCGGGCTGCCCGAAGCAGCCGGGCCTGGCGGAATCGTGCTGCCGGCAAACGCCCCCATCCCGCTCTGGACAGACGCCCTGGCACAGCTCTGGGACCACAGCCCAACCTACCAGCGCCTGTCCGACGCCGCCCTGCAACACGCGGCCCGGCCGGACTTTGCGCCCGCACGCGTGGCCGATAGCTTCCTGGGCCACATGAAGAACGCCCTGCATCAGGCGCGCGCTGCGCGCGCCTAAAGCACGGTGCGATCTTCCTGACCGCGCAGCGCTTCGATCAGATTGGACGTCGGTCTAGGCCTGCAGGATCACCTCGTAATCCCGGTCAAAATTCGTCCGAAACCCCGGGCTCAGATTGCCCCATCCGGCATTGCCGGCAATCAGGTCGGTGGTCTGCGAGACATGGGCCGCAATCGCCCGCCGCTTGGCCGCGCGGTGCGGGGCGATGTCGATGCGCCAGCCACGCACCGGCTTCGGCAGATCAGACAAGCGCCAGCCCCAGATCGGATAGGAGAGATGACGGACCGGCTGCAGCGCTGAAACCGCCTCCGCCAGCAAGGCCGCCGCCGCATGATCCCGATGGCCGTCATGCAGCCATGTGGTCAGCAGCGTGCCAGCACCCGTGCTGCACACCAGCTCCGCCAACTGCCCCGCCATCTGCAGAAACGCGCCACCCCGATGCGCAACCGCACCGTCCGCGGCCCCCATCAGATGCAGGTTGGACGGCTTCACCCCAAGCTCCCGCGCCGCCGCCTCCACCTCGGTGGCACGCAAGGCTGCAATCCGCTCCGGCGGCCAGCCGGCAATGTCGCGATGTGACGCCGAGCCATCCGTCAATATCACCAGATGAACATCACGCCCTGCCGCGACGCAGGCGGCAATCAGGCCGCCACATCCCAGGCTCTCATCATCCGGATGCGGCGCCAGCACGATCACCGCCCCCTCGGCCAGCACCGAGAGCGGAGACGTCACCGGCAGGCGCGCAAACGCCCATGCCGGCGTCGGCTCAACCGGCGATCGCTGCAACAGCCAATCAAGCCATGGACGCAAGGCCCAATGGGCGTGACGCAGCCACCGCAGCATGATCCCCCAACTCCGTTCGGCTGTTCGTCTGAGGATCAGATCTTGAAGCCTTCGAGCGTCGACGGATGAAACAGCTCCTCCGTCGCCACCAGCCGGCTCGACAGGCCCTGGTGATGATGAAAGCCCAGGAACGCATCCAGCGTCGGCTTGTTGGGCGCATAGCCATAGGTCCAGAAGTCACGCCCCATCAGCGTGCGCGCGCGCCGCAGGCTCTCCTCCACGAACGGCAACGTCACCTTGGTGGCCGATGTGTCAGCCAGGCGCGTGAGCGCGATCTGCTTGGACTGCTCAAACGCCTTCAGCAGCGCGAACGGCAGCCAGTCATGCTTCTCCACCAGCCTGCGATGCACGCCCAGCAGATGCATGATCGGAAACAGCCCGGTGCGCCGATACCAATCCGCCGCCACCGCCGCCACATCCGGCCACAGCCAGTCCACCAACGGGCTTCCAGCATCAAACGCCGCCGGCGCCCGCGGGCCGATCAGACCATCGATCTCACCCGCCTCCAGCATCTGGTTCAACGTCCGGTCCGCCGGCGCGTTCTCGATGCGCATATCCGGCCCCAGATTGAGGTTGATCTTCTCAATCCGCCCCGGCGTGTCCATGCCGCCACGCACCCAGGTGATGTCGGACGGCTTCACGCCATACTCGGTCTCCAGAATCGCCCGCGCCCACACATTCGCCGTCAGCTGATACTCCGGAACCCCGATGCGCTTGCCCTTCAGATCGGCCGGCGTGTTGATCCCACGATCGGTCCGCCGATAGATCGAGGTGTGGCGGAACGCCCGGCTCGGGAACACCGGAACACCGATATAGGGGCAGTTCTGCGCCGCCGTCTTCACCGTGAAGCTGGACAGCGACAGCTCACAGACATCGAATTCCTCATGACGGAAGGCACGGAAGAAAATCTCCTCCGGATCAAGCGCCAGAAACACCGGGTCCGACCCGTCGATCAGCACCTCGCCGTTGCGCAACGGACGCACGCGATCATAGTCGCCAACGGCGATGGAAAGGTTGAGCTTGGCCATGGCGATCTTCACTCCGCTGATGTCGTTGCCCGCAGATCAGCGTCGCTTGTATGACAAGTCAAGCGGGCCCACACCCATCATCCCAGCAACAGCGGCCGCATCTCGGCCGCCGTGGTGCGCAGCACCGGCAACAGCCGCTGCAACATCTGCTCATGCGTGGTCCGGCCGGATTGCGTGCTGATGTTGAGCGCCGCCACAACGCGCCCCGACCCGTTGCGCACCGGCACGGCCAGGGAGCGCAGATCAATCTCCAGCTCCTGATCCACCGCGCAATACCCCTCCCGCGCCACACGCTCCAACACCTGGCGCAACCGCGCCGGATCCGTGATGGTGTGCGGCGTGTAGGCCTCCAGCGTGGATCGCCGCAAAAACCGATCCAACTCCACCGCCGGCAACGCCGCCAGCAACACCCGGCCCATCGAGGTGCAATGCGCCGGCAGATGCGTGCCCACATCGCGATGCAGCGAGGCGATCCGCTTGCGGCTGGACCGCGCCACGTAGATCACCTCCTCGCCATGCAGAATGGAGATCGAACAACTCTCCCCGGTCTGGTCGCTCACTCGCTCCAGAAAACTCTGCGCCACCCGCGGCAACACGCTCGAACGCAGATAGGCCTGCGCCAATGTCAGCACCTGCGGCGACAGCGAGAAGAACCGCCCGTTGGTGTCCACATAGCCCAGCGTCTGCAAGGTCAGCAGACAGCGCCGCACCGTGGCCCGCGGCAGCTCGGCCACACGCGCCACATCCGACAACGTCATCTGCTGGTTGTCGCCGCCAAAGGCGCGGATCACGGCCAAACCGCGCGCCAGCGCTGTCACGTAATTGCGGCTCTCCGCGGGATCGTCTTCGCTGTCCACAATTGGCAGCTCGGCGGTTGCGATGCTCACGATATCTCCAAATCTGTGCGCTCAGCGAACAGAGGTAAAGCGATTTGCACTGCTTCGCAAGATGCTGCACGCAACGCGCCGGCGTGCGTTGACTTGGCGCAAAACGCGCGGCAAGAGTGCGCTGAGCGACAGTTTGTGCGCCACGTGAACAGATGCGACCACACGAATTCCTTGGAGAGGACATGACCGAGCAGCTTGTTGCCCTTTGCGACGCCAGTGCCGTCAGCGAAGACACGCCCGTGCAGGCAAAACTCGCCGGCGAGGAGCTCTGCGTCTACCTGCATGACGGCGCCTATTACGTCACCCAGGATCTCTGCACCCACGGGCCCGGCTACCTCTCCGAAGGCTTCGTCGAAGGCTGTGAAGTCGAATGCCCGTTCCACCAGGGCAAGTTCAACTTCATCACCGGCGAGGCCACCGCAGCACCCTGCACCGACAAGCTGCGCACCTGGAAAACCACCGTGCAGGACGGCAAAATCTGGATCAACCCGGCGGAGCACGCGGCTTGACACATGTCGTGGTGATCGGCGCCGGCCAGGCCGGCGGCCGCGCAATCGAAGCCCTGCGGGGCAATGGCTTCACCGGGCCGATCACCCTGATCGGGGCTGAAACCCACCTGCCCTATGAACGCCCGCCCCTGTCCAAAGAGATGCTGCTCGACCCGGCCTCCCCCAAGATCGACTGGGTGCGCCCGGCCGCGTGGTACGCCGAACACAACATCACCCTGAAACTCGGCCAGACCGCCACCAAACTCGACCGCGGCACCAAAACCATCACCCTGCAGGACAGCACCACCATCAGCTACGACAAGCTGATCCTGGCCACCGGCACCACACCCCGCAAACTCGCCATCCCAGGCGGCGACCACCCGCGCTGCATCTGCATCCGCACCCTGGAAGACAGCGAAAAACTCCGCCCCTTCATGGCGCAGGACTCGCACATCGTGGTGATCGGCGCAGGCTTCATCGGCCTCGAAGCCGCGGCCGCCGCCCGCTCGCACGGCGCAGCCGTCACCGTGCTGGAAATGGCCCCCCGCCCGATGGGCCGCGGCGTGCCCGCCACCATCGGCGAACTCTACGCCCAACTGCACCGCAACAAAGGCGTCGATCTGCGCCTCAACACCCAGATCAGCCATATCGACGGACCCGACACCGAACCCCAAATCCACCTCGCAGACGGCACCACCCTCACCGCCACCGCCATTGTCGTCGGCATCGGCGTGCTGCCCGAACAAGACCTGGCCACCCAAGCCGGCCTCGAAACCAACAACGGCATCGTGGTCAACACCCACGCCCAAACCTCAGACCCCGACATCTACGCCGCAGGCGACGTCACACGTCACCCAAACCCCCTCCTCGGCTGCGACCTGCGCCTCGAATCCTGGCAGAACGCCCAGAACCAGGCGATCGCCGCCGCCAAGAACATCGCAGGCATCCCAACCACATACGCCGAAATCCCGTGGTTCTGGTCCGACCAGTACGGCATCAACATGCAGATCACCGGCCTGCCCTCAGACACCGCCACCGAAGTCACCCGCGGTGACCTCTCCACCTTCCAAGGCCTGCTGTTCCAACTCACCGGCGCCAAACTCACCGCCGCCATCGGCCTCAACAGCCCACGCGACCTGCGCTTCGCCAAAAATATCATCCAAGCCCAAATCGACGTCACCCCAGACGAACTCGCCAACCCCGCCGTGAAACTCCAGGACATCGCCAAACGCGCCCGTCCGGCGTGATGGCGGGGGGTGTCCCGGCTTGCGCCGGGATGGCCTTCGGCCCGAGCAGGGCGCCGCCCTGCACCCGCAAGGGCTATCGCCCTTGACCCATATCGTTTGATCCCTGACACGCGATGGGGTTCTGACCGGCCAAAAGCCGGTCAGAACCCCATCGCATGTCAGGGATAAATTTATGCAGGTCCAGGACGGCAGTCCTGGTAGGTCCAGGGCAAAGCCCTGGCCCGCGCGGAGCGCATCCCGGCGCAAGCCGGGACACACCCCCACCATCAATGCCGGAAGTGGCGCATTCCGGTGAGGACCATGGCGATTCCGGCTGCGTTGGCGGCCTCGATCACCTCATTGTCGCGCATGGAGCCGCCGGGTTGGATGACGGCGGTGGCGCCGGCCGCGATGGCGGCTTGCAGCCCGTCGGCGAAGGGGAAGAACGCGTCGGAGGCGACGACGGAGCCTTCGGTGAGCGGGGTTGCGAGGCTGGCGGCTTTGCTGGCTTCAGCGCCTTTCCAGGCGGCGATGCGGGCGCTGTCGACGCGGCTCATCTGGCCGGCGCCGATACCGGTGGTGGCGCCGTGTTTGGCGTAGATGATGGCGTTGGATTTGACATGTTTGCACACCCGGAAGGCGAAGATCAGGTCGTTGAGTTCATCTTCGGTGGGCGCGCGGTGGGTGACGGTCTTGAGATCGGCCCGTGTGATGCGGCCGGCGTCGCGGGACTGGGCGAGGAAGCCGCCCGAGAGGGTTTTGAGGTATAGCCCAGGTTCGGCCGGGTTGGGCAGGCCGCCGGTCAGCAGCAGGCGCAGGTTCTTCTTGCGGCTGAGGGCGGCGATGGCGGCTTCGGTGGCGTCGGGTGCGATGATCACTTCAGAGAAGATGGCGGCCATCTTCTCCGCGGCGTCGGCATCGAGGGTGCGGTTGGTGGCGATGATACCGCCGAAGGCCGAGACCGGATCGCAGCGCAGGGCGAGATCCCAGGCATCGGCGAGGCTGGTGGCGGAGGCGACGCCGCAGGGATTGGCGTGTTTGACGATGACGATGGTGGGCTCGTCGAATTCGGCGACGCATTCGAACGCCGCGTCGGTGTCATTGAGGTTGTTGTAGGACAGTTCCTTGCCCTGGATCTGCCGTGCGGTGGCAACGCCAGGCCGCGGCGTGGTGCGATAGAACGCCGCCTGCTGATGCGGGTTTTCGCCGTAGCGCAGATCCTGTGCCTTGGTGCCGGACAGTGTCAGGCGGTCGGGGAAGGCCTCGCCGCGCTGGGCCGCGAACCAGGTGGAGATTGCCGCGTCATAGGCGGCGGTGCGGGCATAGGCCTCACCGGCCAGTCTGCGGCGGGTGGCCAGCGTGGTGCCGCCATGCGCGGTGATCTCAGCCAGCACGGCCTCATATTGGCTGGCCTCGGTCAGCACGGTGACGAAGTCATGGTTCTTGGCGGCGGCACGGATCATCGCGGGGCCGCCGATATCGATGTTCTCCACGCAGTCATCATAGGGCGCGCCGCGCGCCACGGTGGCTTCAAACGGGTAGAGGTTCACCGCCAGCAGATCGATCGGGGCGATATTGTGTTCCGCCATCTGTGCCACGTGCTCGGGCAGATCCCGCCGTCCCAGCAGCCCGCCATGGATCTGCGGCACCAGGGTTTTCACCCGCCCGTCCAGGATTTCCGGAAACCCAGTGTGATCGGCCACCTCGGTCACGGGCACGCCCGCGTCCCGCAGCGCCTTGGCGGAGCCACCGGTGGAGAGGATCTCAACCCCGGAGGCGACAAGCGCCTGCGCGAAGGGGACAAGGCCGGTCTTGTCAGAGACGGAGATCAGGGCGCGGCGAATGGGGGCAATGTCGGTCATCGCCGCGCGATACGCCTAGGCGCCCAGCAAGTCCAGCGTGCGATTGATCACAACAGACTCGTCAAATTCAGCGAGCGCCTTGGCCAGTGACGCCTGCCCCATCCGCGCCCGCAGGTCGGGATCGGTCGCAATGCGCTGCAGCGCCTCGGCCAGCGGTGCCACGGTGCCGACGGGCACCAGATAGCCGGTCTTGCCGTCCTCCACCTGTTCGCGCGGCCCGCTGATATTGGTGGCAACAATCGGCAGCCCCGTCAGCATCGCCTCGATGATCGACATCGGCAGGCCTTCAAAGAAGCTCGGCAGCGTGAAGATGTCAGACGCCGCCAGGATCGCCGGCACATCCTCCCGATAGCCCAGCCGGCGCAGCCGTGGGCCCAGGCCGCAATTCTGAAAATACGGCTCCATGTCCTCGCCATGGTCGGAGCTGAGCCGATCGCCCACCACCCACAGCTCCGCATCCACGGATGCCATCGCCGCCAGCAATTCCGGATAGCCCTTGTGGCGCACCAGGCGCGAGATCGCGGTCACCACCACCGCATCCGGGCTGCAGCCCAGCTCCGCGCGGATGCGCGCACGCGCCGCGGGGTCCGGGTGATAGACGGCCGGGTCCCGCCCATTGCCGATCGGCGTGGAGCCGCGGTTGATCCAAAGCCTGCGCGCCTGCGCCGCCTCCTCCTTGGACACCGTCAGATGGATGTCGGTCAGCTGTCCGCCGATCAACTCCATCAGAAAGCTCGCAACACGGCGCTGGGGCGAGCCCACCTGGTTGAACAGAAACCCATGGCAGGTATAGGCCACCTTCGGCACCCCCGCCACGCGGGCGGCGGCACGCGCCAGAAACCCGCTGATCGGCATATGGCCGTGCACCATGTCCGGCTTCTCGCGCTTCAGAAACGCCACCAGCGCCCAGAACGCCCGCCAATGATCCAGCGGCCGCACGCTGCGGCGAAACGGCATCGGCTCCACCCGGAAGCCTTCCTGCCGCACGATCTCGAACAGCGGCCCGTCCGCCGCGGCCCCCACCACCTCATGGCCGCGCGCGCGCAGACCCTTCATCAGCGGCAGCAGAAAATGCCGCAGCGAGAAGTCCACGTTGGTGATCTCAATGATTTTCATCTGTGCTCAGCCCAGCCGCGTGATGGCCCATTTGACCGTTTGCGGCCCGTCCTGATAGCCGGTCAGCACCACCTGCTCGGATTTACGCAAGCCCGGCGCGCCAAGATAGATGCTTTCTTCCAGCGAAAGCCGGGCTCCCTCGGCATAAAGCTGCCAGCCGCCGGAATTGGGCAGGGTGAGCAACGCCGCGGTGCCATCCCCGCGCAGGCTCACCGTCACACTCGGATGCAGATGAAACCGGATCGCGAAAGGCTGCGGCTCATCCGCCTCGATCTCATCCGAGCCGCGCAGCTCATCGCCCGAGGCCGCCAGGAACAGCCGCCTGCGATGAATGGCGCGAAACGGCAGGCGCCAGCCATCATGCGCCATCTCCAGCAGATGCGCGCCGGAAGCTTCCTGGTGCTGATGCGTCACCCGCGTGGGCCTGCGCCCCAACCCACCCTCCAGCAGCTCGGCGGACGACGTATCGGCGATCACCAGCGTGGAATGCGCTGCCGTGGCGCGTGCCACGTCGCGCCAGGCCCGGCTGCCAACCGGACCGGCCCCGCAATTGACGATCATCCGATCGCGCCCCACCGACATCTCAAAGGACAGCGTGCCGGCATGGGCCACCCGGTCCAGCCCATCGCGCGCGGGAACACCGCAATCGGCGATCACCACGCTGCGCTTGGCGGCAAGCCGGGCAAGACCTGAAGAGGTCAGAATGGCGGGGGCCCGCCCACCGCGCCCGGCCTGGGTCAGCACCGCCTCGATCAGCGCGGGGCTTTCCTCGCGCGAGCCGTTGAACAAGGCGAGCCTGCCATCGCCATGGCGCATCGCACGCAGCACCGGCAGCGCACGCTCGATGGCATTGGCCAGCGGCGGCGGCACCCGGGCCTGGCCGGATTGCAGAAAGCTGCGGATCTCCAGCAGATCCTGCAGACAGGCCAGCAGCATCGACGGGCTGCGCTCGCAGTGCATGCCGTCCGGCAGGATCTGTGCTGCCAGTTCCTGCGGCAGAAACCGCAGCGCGCGCGCCAGCAGATGGCCATGCTCGGGCAAAGCCACGCCCGCCGCGATCGCCCCCTTCAGCGCGGTGAGGGCACGCCCATCCTGCTCCTCCGCCGGCAGCAAGGCCGAGAGCGTGCGCGCATCGGCCACCAGGCGCTGCATCAGGGTCTGGCGAAACCCATCATCGGCGGAGGCGGCAAAGAAATCATAATGGCCAAGCCACGCCACCAGGCGCGAGGCCATGATATCCGGGCGGGTGCTGATCTTGCTGGCGTCGCGCTGGCGCGGATCGGTGTGCATCCAGGCGGCCACCAGCGCCCGCGCCTGCTGGCGGGCGGCATCGGTGCCCAGCGCGCGCAGATCGCGCAACCACAGAAACCCGTGGGCCGCCTCCATCAGCGGCAGACCGGCATCGGGATCGGCAAAGCTTGCCGCCGTGAGGTGAAACACCATGCCGCCCAGATCGCGCTCGCCCCGCAGCAGCGCGGCACCCGCGGCCGGATCGCCAGGCCACAGATCGCGCACCACCGGCAGTGGCGCATCCGGCAGGCGCGTCAGACCAAGCGGTGGCACACGCGCGATGGCGCGACGCAGCCAGCGGCCCGGATCCGGACGGCTCATGCAGAACGGCTCATTGCGGCTGACGGATAGCAGCGATCGCTGCCCGATAATCAGGCTTGCCGAACACGGCGCTGCCGGCCACCAGCGTGTCCGCCCCGGCCTCCAGCAAAGGGCGCGCGGTCACGGGGGTCACACCGCCATCGATCTGCAAGGCGATGTCACGCCCGGTGGCGTCGATCGCCTGGCGCAGCGCCGCCACTTTCGGCAATTGGCTGTCGATGAAGGCCTGACCGCCGAAGCCCGGATTGACCGTCATCACCATGATGATATCGACCAGATCCAGCACCCACATCACGCTCTCCACCGGCGTTGCCGGGTTGAGCACCACGCCCGCCTTCTTGCCGAGTGCCCGGATGCGCTGCAGCGAGCGGTGCAGATGCGGGCCCGATTCGGGATGGATGCTGATATGATCGGCCCCCGCCTCGGCGAACGCCTCCAGATACGGATCGCAGGGCGCGATCATCAGATGCACGTCAAGCGGCATTCTGGTGTGCGGCCGCAGCGCCTTCACCACCAGCGGCCCGAAGCTGATATTCGGCACGAAATGGCCGTCCATCACATCCAGATGCAGCCAATCCGCACCAGCCGCCTCAACGGCACGCACCTCCTCACCCAGACGGGCGAAATCGGCGGCAAGCAGGCTCGGGGCGATGATGATGTTGCGTGTCATGTCGTTCTTCTAGTGGGCGGAGCGGGCGGGCTGCAAGCCAGGCACGCAAGCAGGCGCCGCGGCCGGCTGCGTGTGATCCGAGTGGGCCGAAGTGCCGCGCTCGGCGCGGAATGCCGTGCTGTCTTCTAGCGCATGCAGCCCCACGTCAAACCCGAACCAGGCGCCCGGCGAAAAACCCGTCCATGCCGCCGCGTTCGGCCCACATGGCGGGCGTGGTGCGCAGATCGCCGCGGATGGTGATCGCCTCCGTGAGCCCGGGCAGGTCCTCGGGGCGGAATGGGGCCGGGCGGATCAGGCCGGGATTGCGCGCCAAGGCCGCCTCCAGCCTCGCCTCGCCCTCCTCCGGCTGCAGCGAGCACACCGCATAGATCAGCCGCCCGCCGGGTTTGAGCATGCGGATCGCCGCATCGATCAACTGGTCCTGTTGCGCCGTCAGAGCAGTGACATCCCGCGGGCGTTTCAGATGCGCCACATCCGGATGGCGGCGGATGGTGCCGGTGGCACTGCACGGGGCGTCGAGCAGCACAGCGTCGAGCAGCGCCGACGGCTGCCAGGTTGCGGCATTGGCCTCGACCAGCGTGACCTCACAGCCCAGCCGCGTGAGGTTCTCGCGCAGCCGGGCGATGCGGTTCGGGTTGAGTTCGATGGCGGTGACGCGTGCGCCGGTGCAGGCCAGCTGCGCGGTCTTGCCGCCGGGTGCTGCGCAGAGATCAGCCACGTTCTCATCAGGCTGTGCCGCCAGCAGCAGCGCCGGCAAGGTGGCCGCCACGTCCTGCACCCAGAACTGCCCCTCGGCAAACCCCGGCAACTCGGCCACGCGGATGCCGGCCGGCAGGCGGGCACTGCCGGTGGGCAGCAACACAGCCCCTTCCGGCACTGCGGCACCGGGCCTGAGCGACAGGTCAAGCGGCGCCTCAGCCAGATGGGCGGTGGCGATGGAGCGGGCATGGCTGCCCCAGGCGGTCCACAGCCAGGCAGGCGTGTCGAGTCGCGGACCATCAAGCTGGGCGAGTGTCTCCGCCCCTGTTTCGGAAACCCGGCGCAACACCGCATTCACCAACCCGGCGAACGGGGCAAACCCCTTGCTGCGGGCCAGCGCCACCGAGGTTGCAACCGCCGCATGTGGCGGCGTGTCCAGCAGCAGCAGGCTGGCAGCCCCGATGCGCAGAATGATCTTCACACCCTCCGGCGGTGCCCGTTTGATAAAGGGCTCCAGCACGGCGTCCAGCGAGCCAAGGCGGCGCAGCACGGTTGCCGCGATCCGATGCGAGGCCGCGCGATCGCGCGTCGGCATCTCACCAAGCGAATGCAACGCATCGTCCAGCGAGCGACGCAAACGCAAAACCGCGTCCAGCAGCGCGAACGCCGCCAGACGCGTGTGATCCAACTCACCCAATTTTATAAAAAACCCTGATCAGCTTGCCGATATCAGACCTGTTTGCGACGGCGTGCCGCAGCAAGACCGAACAGAGCCGACCCAAACAGCGTCGCCGTGATCGGCTCCGGCACGTCAACAACCTGCACATTGCTCAGCAACAGCTGCGTCCCGTTGCCGGTCGTCGTCCTGTCCGTGAACGTCAGCGTGACGAGGTTGCCGTCACCAATGAAGCTGCCACCCACCGTCGTCTGGAACAACAGGCCGAAATCACCGGTCGGCGCAAAGCTCACGCGCGAGGCCAAGGATGTGGAGCCATCCTCCAGATCATAGCCCAGCTTGCCCTGAGCGGCCGCGATGTTGGTGCCAAACACCCCCCACTCGAAGGAGAACACGTACCGGTCCCCCAGCACCGAGGTGAAGGAATAGGTGATCGTCGCACCTGTACCGGCAGCCGAGTTGAAATCGGCAAAGGCCGGCGTTCCCGCGGTGTTGGTCGCACCCGTGAAGTTGCCATCATTGGACGTCTCAGCGGTGATCGTCTCCGATCCCGGAGTCACAAGACGGCCCGTGATCGACGGCAGGGTGTTCGTCGCGGTCGTGCCGGTGAAGTTCGGGTCCACAATCTGGTTCACCGGCTGGGCAATGGCGGCATGACAAAGCGCGGCCCCAAGGACAAGCGCGGTCAGGAAAATGTTAGAGGTGCGCATCGCAGTACCAATCATCAATTCAGTTGCAAGGTTCATAACGCAGCCGCGACGCAAAGGTCAATCAGAAGGGACCGCAGCCCGCCTGGAAAACATCCGCTCACGCGATGTTGTTGTCACCACGCAACACGTGTTCATCGTGCAAGATCAGCATGTTCAGCGCGATGAATGGTCATGCAATCGTGCGGCAGGACCCGATCAGTCCTACATCAGGCGGATACGGTGGTGGAGCTGAGCGGGATCGAACCGCTGGCCTCGTCATTGCGAACGACGCGCTCTCCCAACTGAGCTACAGCCCCGTTCCACGCCGTATCCGGGCGGCCCGCGCAGCGGACCGTTCGGCGAGCGCGCTTTCTGGCGCAGGCGGATGCCGCAAGTCAAGCGCCAGCTTGCGCCCCGCCAGCGTATGGTTGCAGCACCCCCCACGCCAGGGCTAGCTTCCGCCACCGTTCGGAGACCCAACCGTGATCACCATCGTCTTCAAGGTGCTGCTCGACCTGCTGTTCTACTATCGCTGGATCGTGATCCTGGCAGCACTCTTCAGCATGCTCGCCTCCTTCGGCGTGCTGGACACCCGCAACCGCATGGTCTGGACCGTGGGCGACGTGCTCTACCGCCTCACCGAGCCCGCCCTGCGCCCGATCCGCTCGGTGCTGCCGATGTTCGGCAACCTGGATTTCAGCCCGCTGGTGCTGATCCTCATCATCTCCGCCCTGCAGGAATTCCTGCCGCGCATCTACGCCGCCATCGTCTACGGCAACATGCAGGGCCTGCTGCTCTGACAGGCCAGGGCCTCAGCGCCTGGGACATCACGCGAGACGGCGTCCGGCTGGCCGTCAAGGTGCAGCCGAAATCGCGCCGGCCAGGACTGCAGGGGCTGGTGCCCGACGTGGCAGGCGTGAGGCTGAAGCTCGGCGTCACCGAAGCGGCCGAGGATGGCCGGGCCAATCGCGCGGTCTGCGCGCTGATCGCAGCAAGCCTGGGTGTGGCGCAGAACCAGGTCTCCGTCGTGCTGGGCGCCACCAGCCGGCAGAAACAGCTGCTCATTCTGGGCGAGGCAGCCCCGATCACCGAACGGCTTGCCGCCATCTGCCGTGATCTGACAGGAGACAATCCATGACAGCCACTCTGCTCGACGGCCGCAAACTGGCCGAAACCCTGCGCGCCACCCTGGCCGCGCGCATCGCCACCCTCGATTTCCGCCCCGGCCTCGCCGTGGTGCTGGTGGGGGACGACCCGGCCAGCGCCGTCTATGTCCGCAACAAGGACAGGGCCGCAACCGGCGTGGGCATCATCCCGCGCACCATCCGCCTGCCCGCCGCAACCAAACTGCCGGAGCTGCTGGCCCTGGTGCGCCAACTGAACGACGACACCACCGTGGACGGCATTCTGGTCCAACTGCCGCTGCCCAAGGGGCTGGACAGCCAGGCCGTCATCGAGGCGATCGATCCCGCCAAGGATGTCGATGGCCTCACCGCCACCAATGCCGGGCTGCTGGCCGGCGGCAGGCCCGCGCTGGTGCCCTGCACCCCGCTCGGCACCATGAAACTGCTGGAACACGCAGGCGTCGCCCTGCGCGGGGCCCGCGCCCTGGTGCTCGGCCGCTCAGTTCTGGTGGGCAAGCCGGTCGCAGCCCTGCTGACCGCCGCCGATGCCACCGTCACCATCGCCCATTCCCACACCCGCGACATCGCCGCCGAATGCAGGCGCGCCGAGGTGCTGATCGCAGCCGTGGGCCGGCCCGAGATGGTGCGTGGCGATTGGGTGGCCGAGCAGGCAGTGGTGATCGATGTCGGCATCAACCGCCTACCCGATGGCCGGCTGGTCGGGGACGTCGCAACCGAAGAGGCGATGCGCTTCGCCAGCGCCATAACGCCCGTGCCAGGCGGTGTCGGCCCGATGACAATCGCCTGCCTGCTGGAAAACACCCTCACCGCCGCCCTGGCCCGGCGCGCACCACAAACAACCAAGTAGGGCGGGTCCACGACCCGCCATGATCAACGGACGGGTCCACGGCCATGCAGGCGCAACCGGCCAGCCGCGGGCCCAGCCGATCAGAAATCCGTGCAGCGCCCCTTGTGCGACCAGTCGCCGTAGCGCGTGGGCTCGGGTCCCGGTGCACCCCCCACTTCCGGCGGCAGCACAGGCTTTGCCACAGGCGCAATCGAAGGGGTCACCGCCGGCTCGGCGGCTGCGGTGCCGGAGGCTGCGGTGTCGGGCGGGGCGTTCGGCGTGTCGGTCATGCACGAGACTTAGCATTCCTGGCAGATTTGCAACAGTTGGCGGCGCAACAGCCACACATGCGCAGGCAACGCTTGCACGGCGCCCCCTCCCCCCAGCACAGATGCGCGCATCACCGGCCAGAATGATCGGTGTGGAGAACTTGCATGCGGTTCGGCAGCACAGGCGCGCGAACATTCCTGGCCGGCGTGCTGGTCCTGGCATGGCACGCGCACCCGGCCTTTGCCTCGGCCATGACACGCAACGGTGCCACCTCCACCCCGGGCCAAGCCGGGGCAAGCCGCCAGCCGCAGATCAGCGCGCCCCCCAAGGCGCCCACGGTCCCACCAGGCCCGATCGGCGATCGCGGCGTTGTGGTTCGCAACCAGACCGACTGGTCGATCGTCGAACTCTACGCCTCGCCGCAATCCTCCGAGTCCTGGGGCCAGGACCGGCTGGGCGACGACCAGCTGGGTGCCGGCGGCCAGCGCCCGCTCCGCCTGGGCCGGCTGCGCGACTGCGGCTTCGACCTGCTGGCGATCTATGACAATCTGCGGCGAGAGGAGCGGCGCGGCGTCGATCTCTGCCACGCGCGCGACATCGTGTTCGACGGCAGCCATGCCAGCATGCCGATCGACCCGGCCGGCCCCGATCACCCGATCACCCTGGTCAATGACAGTCGCATGCCGATCCAGCAGCTCTTCCTCTCACCGCCGGATGCCGCGCAATGGGGCGACGACCGGCTGACCACCGCCGCCATCTCGGTGGGCGAGCAACGCGCGCTGCACTACCAGGGCGGCTGCACCGCCGATGTGCGCGTGGTCTTCGCCAACCGCGCCGCGGAGGAGCGCCGCGGTCTCGATCTCTGCGCCTTCCCCACCCTGCACATCACCCCCGGCTGGACAACCCAGGACCGGCCGGACACCAGGGATTGAGCGCGCCCATGCTGACCGCGATCGGCCTGATGAGCGGCACCTCAGCCGACGGCATCGACGTGGCCCTGCTGCGCACCGATGGCGAGCGCATCGCAGGCTTCGGCCCGCATCTCACCCTCCCACTGCCCCCCGCCCTGCGCGCCGAGATCCTCGCCGTGATGGCCGATCCGCTTCGCGCCGAGCACGACGATCTGCATGCGCTGGAAGCCTGCATCACGCGCAGCCATGCCGAAGCGGTGCAGGCCCTCCTGGCCCGGTCCGGCCTTCATCCCACCGAGATCGACGTGGTGGGCTTTCACGGCCAGACCGTGCTGCACCGGCCGGAGCGCAGGCTCACCCGCCAGCTTGGCGACGGCACAGCCCTGGCGCGCCAGCTCGGCATTGCCGTGGTCAACCGGTTCCGCCACGCCGACGTGGCAGCCGGCGGCCAGGGCGCGCCACTGGTGCCGCTGTTTCACGCAGCCCTCGCCCGCGACCTGCCACAGCCTTTGGCCGTGCTCAATCTCGGCGGCATCGGCAACGTCACCTGGCTGGCGGGCGATCACGTGCTCGCCTTCGACACCGGCCCCGCCAACGCGCTGATCGATGACTGGGTGCGCGCCGGATCAGGCCGGAATTTCGACAAGGATGGCGCCCTCGCCGCACAGGGCCATGTGCACCAGGCCCAGCTCGACGCCCTGCTCAACCACCCCTATTTCACCCGCACGCCCCCCAAATCGCTGGACCGGCACGATTTCCGCCCGATCGCTTCAGGGTCGATGTCGCTGGAAGACGGCGCTGCCACCCTCACCGCCTTCACCGCGGCCAGTGTTGCCCGCGCGCGCGACCATATGCCAGCCCCGCCACGGCAGTGGCTCGTCACCGGCGGCGGCCGGCACAACGCAACACTGATGCACATGCTGGCCGAACGCCTCGCAGCCCCGGTGGCACCGGTCGAATCGGTCGGCTGGGATGGGGACGCGCTGGAAGCCCAGGCCTTCGCCTTCCTCGCGGTGCGCTCGCTGCGCGCTTTGCCGCTCAGCCTGCCAAGCACCACCGGCGCGGCACAGCCAATGCCGGGGGGCGAGCTGCATCAGCCCTGATCGAACACCTGCCCCAGCTCCTCGGCCGCAACCGCACGCAGCCTCGCGGCCAGCCCCACCAGAATCGCCGCGGTGGCGCCCCAGATATACTGCTCCGGATGGGCGATGACCCAGAAATGCCGCGCCCGCCCGCGCCATTCGCGCGAACGGCGCTCAGCGGTGGCCGGGTCCAGCAAGGCCGGCAGTACCAGCTCGAAGGCGTGCTCCACCTCATGCGGCGACAAGGTCAGCCCCAGATCGCCCAGTTCGGCGCCCTGCGGCAACAATCCCAGAATGGGCGTGATCCGATAGCCGGTGCCGGTGATGTAATCGGGCAGCCGGCCGGCAATCTCCACCAGCGCCGGATCAAGCCCGATCTCCTCCTGCGCCTCGCGCAGCGCCGCATGTTCGGGGCTGGCATCTGTGGGATCGATCCGCCCCCCGGGGAAACTCACCTGGCCCGGATGCTTGGCCAGATGCGAGGTGCGCTGGGTCAGCAGCACGCTCGGCACCCGCCCCAGAATGAATGGCACCAGCACCGCAGCCGGCGTGTAGGGCGGCGCCACGATGTCGCGCGTGTCATCCCCCTCCGGATGCAGGCCCGGGCTGTGCGGCAAGGCCGGGGCCGCGCGGATATGGCGGACGATGCGGGCAATGTCGCACCCGGGCAGGGAGGCGTTCACGCGCTCAACAATCCGCGCAATCCTCGTCCAGGCAGGTCGGCACCTCCCCCAGCGGGAAGAACCGTCGCTGGCTCCAAATACCCAGCATCTCGCGGCCATGCACGATCTCGGTCTCGGCCAGCGCCACCAGCTCGTAATAGACCGCCCGGTTGATCCGCGCCTCGATCGGAAAGCGCCCCTGCCCCGCCCGCACCTGCAGATAGGGCGTGGGCTCACAGGTCAGCAGATCATGCGCGATGCGGATCGGATGCTCCGGCCCCGCCGTGATCAGCTGGTCCACATTTGTGCGAAAGGTCAGCACCTGATCGCGGCCAAGCCCGCGCCAATCCAGCTCCACAGCCACGAACGGCGCATCCTCCACCTCGATGACACCGCGCTCGGCCGGCGTTTCCAGCCAGAACTGGCCGGTTGCGTCACGCTGCAGCACCGAGGAGAACAGACAGACCAGCTCCTTGCGCCGGATCGGGCTGCCCCGATACAGCCAGCTGGCATCGCGCTTGATCAGAAACGGCAGCACGCCGCATTCGCGCGGCGCATGGCCGGCACGGTGCTCTGCCGCGGCCCCGCAGCCCATCTCGCGACGCGCATGCGGCAGGCTTTGCTCCGAAGCCTGCGCTGATGCGCCATGTGGATGGCCTGCGTCGTTCAAATGCGGTCCCCAACGGCATTCTGCGCCGCCTCTGCCATGCCGATATAGGAAGTCATCGGGGCGTTCTCAAAGTGGCGGTTCGCGAAATCTTGCCAATCTTTATGTGACGCGGACGCCCGAAACCCGCAAGATGGGACCTCGTGGGGCAGCTTCGCCAAATTTTGGCGCAGGCCCTGCACCAGACCACTGCTCCTGGAGATCGCAAGATGGCCGAAGCCGCGTCCGTTGCCGCATCCGAGGAGCAACTCGGCCGGCAGATCGAAACCCTGCTGGGACAGGTGGCACGGGTGCGCGCCGAGATCGGCCGCGTCATCCACGGCCAGGAAGAGACCATCGACCAGACCCTGATCGCCATACTGGCCGGCGGCCATGTGCTGCTGGTCGGCATGCCAGGCCTCGGCAAATCCCGCCTGGTGGAAACACTGGGCGTGGTGCTCGGCCTCGCCACCAAGCGCGTGCAGTTCACCCCCGATCTGATGCCCGCCGACATTCTCGGCAGCGAGGTGCTGGACGAGGACGAGCACGGCCGGCGCAGCTTCCGCTTCGTGCCCGGGCCGGTGTTCTGCCAGCTGCTGATGGCCGATGAGATCAACCGCGCCTCCCCGCGCACCCAATCCGCCCTTCTGCAATCCATGCAGGAAGGCCGCGTCGCGGTCGCAGGCGTGGAGCACGCCCTGCCCCGCCCGTTCACCGTGCTCGCCACCCAGAACCCGATCGAGCAGGAAGGCACCTACCCGCTGCCGGAAGCCCAGCTCGACCGCTTCCTGCTCGAAGTCCAGGTCCGCTACCCCACGCTCGCCGCCGAGCGCGCCATGCTGCTCGCCACCACCGGGGCCGAGGCCGAGCACGCCGCCCCGGTTCTCACCGGCGAGACGCTGATCGCCGCCCAATCGCTGATCCGCCGCCTGCCGGTGGGCGACAGCGTGGTGGACGCCATCCTGGCACTGGTGCGCGGCGGCAGGCCCGAGACCGCGACGGACGATATCGTCCGCCGCCATGTCGCCTGGGGTCCCGGGCCGCGCGCCGCCCAATCGCTCATGCTGGCCAGCCGCGCGCGCGCGCTGCTCGATGGCCGGCTGTCCCCCAGCCTGGAGGATGTGGCGGCCCTGGCCCAGCCAGTGCTGCGCCACCGCATGGCGCTCAACTTCTCGGCCCGCGCCGATGGCGTGGTCCTGTCGGAGGTGATCGACCGGCTGATCGAACAGACCATCACCAGCCCGGCCACCGCACACGGATGAGCGGGCACGCGGCCCCCGGAACGGCCTTGCCCCTCGCCCGTGCCGAAGCGGTGGCGGGCACGCTGCCGCCCTTGCTGGTGGCGGCGGAACGGGTGGCAAGCACCGTGGCGCAGGGCGTGCACGGGCGCAGGCGGGTGGGCCAGGGCGACAGTTTCTGGCAATACCGCCCATTCAGCGCCGGCGACGCCGCAAGCCGAATCGATTGGCGCCAATCCGCACGCGGCGAACGGCTCTTCGTACGCGAGACCGAGTGGGAGGCGGCACAGACCGTCTGCCTGTGGCGCGCCACCGGTCCCGCGATGGACTGGCATTCCCATCTCACCCCCACCACCAAACAGGCCCGCGCCGATCTGCTGCTGCTCGCCTTGGCCGTGCTGCTGCTGCGCGGCGGCGAACAGGTGCGGCTGATTGCCCCCGGCCTGCCGCGCTTCGCCGGCCGCGCCGGTCTGCTGCGCCTGGCCGCCACACTGGCCGAGCCCACGAGGCCGAGCACGCTGCCACCCGAGGCCGATCTGCCGCGCCATGCCCGCGTGGTGCTGATCGGCGATCTGCTGGACACGCTGGACGATATCGAGACCACCGTGGCACGCCTTGCCGCCATCCCGGTGCGCGGTCTGCTGCTGCAGGTGCTCGACCCCGCCGAGCTCGACCTGCCCTATGACGGCAGGGTGCGCTTCGATGCCGCCTCCAGCGGCGCCTCCACCATCCTTCCCAGGGTGGCGTCGGTGCGCGAACGCTACACCGCCCGCCTCGCCGCCCAGCGCGACGGCATCGGCCAACTCTGCCGCGCCGCCGGCTTCACCTTCCAGACCCACGACACGCATGGCACGCCGGAACACGCCCTGCTGCGGCTCTACACCGCCCTGTCACCGCAGCCGGGCGGGCAGCGCTGATGGCGATGCTGGCCGCCCTCCATCTGGCATCACCCTTGGTGCTGCTCGCCCTGTGTCTGCTGCCGCTGCTGTGGTGGCTGCTGCGCATCACCCCACCCGCGCCAAAACGCGTGGTGTTTCCAAGCGTAAGGCTCCTGCTGGGGCTCGATGCCGCCGAGGAAACCCCCGCCCACACCCCGCTCTGGCTGCTCGCCCTGCGGCTCGGCGCCGCGGCGCTGGCCATCCTCGCACTCGCGGGCCCCAGCCTGCGCCAGGGCGAGACCCCGCAGGGACAGGGCCCGTTGCTGCTGGTGATCGATGATGGCTGGGCCGCGGCCCAGGCATGGCCGCAGCGCATGGCCGCAGCCCAGTCGGTGCTCGATCAGGCCCAGGATGCCGGGCGCAATATGGCCCTGCTGACCACCGCCCCGCCTGCCGATGGCAGCGCACCCCGCCTGCAACAGCCGGTGCCGGCCGCCGAGCTGCGCCCTGTCCTCGCAGCCCTGCTGCCCAAGCCCTGGGGCACCGACCGCACAGCGGCGGCCAGATTGCTGGCCGGCGTGCAGGACGGCACCGTGGTCTATCTGAGCGACGGGATCGGCGCCGATCCCGCCTTCAACGACGCCCTCGCCAAAGCCGGGCCGGTGCGGCTGCTGCTCGCCGACACCCCAGGCGTGCTGCTGCTGCCCCCGGTCAGCGAGGCGGAGCGCATGGTGGCGCGCATCTCGGTGCTGCCACGCGGCCAGACGCAGCGCATCGCCGTCCTCGCCCAGGCCGCGGACGGTCGCACACTGTCCCGTGCCGAGATCGCCGTGCCGTCCGGCGCCGATCACGGCGAGGCCGCGATCAGCCTGCCGCCCGAACTGCGCAACCAGCTGGCCCGGCTGGTGGTGGAGGGCGATCCCTCCGCCGGTGCCGTGCGGCTGCTGGACGAAACCGCCCGCCGCCGCCCGGTCGGCCTGCTCGCCGCCAGCACCGCCGCCGACACACCACTCATCGGCGCGCTGTTCTATGTGCGCCGCGCGCTCGACCCCACCGCCGAATTGCGGGAGGGCGACCTTGCCACCCTGCTCGGCCGCGCGCTGTCGGTTCTCGTGATGCCGGATGCATCGATCGGGGACGATCAACAGCGCACCCAGCTGGAAGCCTGGGTTCGCAAGGGCGGCACGCTGATCCGCTTCGCAGGCCCGGCCCTTGCCGCCCATCCCGACACGCTGCTGCCCGTCACCCTGCTCGATGGCGACCGCCAGCTCGGCGGCGCGATGTCCTGGACCAAACCGCCCGGCCTCGCCGGCTTCGAGGCCGGCAGCCTGTTCGCGGGCCTCACCGTGCCCTCCGACGTGCACGTCACCCGCCAGGTCCTCGCCTCCCCCGCCTCGGTGCTGACACCGGCCGGCCAGCCGTCACGCGTGCTGGCCCGGCTGGAAGACGGCACACCGCTGGTCACCCAGGCCCCGCTCGGCGCCGGGCGGCTGGTGCTGTTTCACGTCACCGCCAATGCGGACTGGTCGGACCTGCCGCTCTCCGGCCTGTTCGTCGATCTGCTGCGCCGGCTGGTGGCGCAGGCCAATGGCGTGGCAGAGATCTCCTCCGACCTCTCCGACCCCACGCCGCTGCCCCCGGTAGCGACATTGGACGGCTTCGGCCAACTCGGCCCACCACCGGGTGCCGCCCTCGCCATCACCGCCCGCGACCTCGCAGCCGAACCCGCCTCACCGCGCCATCCGCCCGGTCTCTACGGGCCGGAAGCCAGGCGCCGCGCCCGCAATCTGGGGGACACGATCTCGAAGCTGGAACCGGCACTGACGCCACCGGGGGCCGAAATCAGCGGCCTTGCGGTGATCACCACCGATTTCGACCTCGCCCCCTGGCTGATGGGGGCTGCCCTCGCTTTGCTGGCACTCGATCTGCTGATCTCGCTGCCGATGCGCGGCCTGTGGCGCGTGGCCGCGGTGCTGGCGCTGCTGTCCGGCTCGGGAGGCTTCCAACCCGCTGTGGCGCAGATGACGCGCGACAACCCGGCGCTGACCACCCGCCTCGCCTATCTCGTCACGCATGACGACGCGCGTGATGAGATCTCCCGCACCGGCCTGCTCGGCCTCTCGGAATACGTCAACCGCCGCACCAACGCGGCCCTCGGCCTGCCCGCCGCCGTGCAGCCCGGGGTGGATGATCTCAGCTTCTACCCGCTGCTCTACTGGCCGATCGGCGCCGGTGACCCACCGCCGCAGCCGGAGGCGATGCGCGCGCTGAACGACTACACCGCCCATGGCGGCATCATCCTGATCGACACCCGCAACGCCGGCAGCGGCGAGGGTTTCGCCCCCGGGGCCGATGCCACGCTGGCCCAGCTCGGCACCTCGCTGGTGGTGCCGGCACTGACGCCGCTCACCTCGGCGCATGTGCTCGCCCGCTCCTTCTACCTGCTGCAGGATTTCCCCGGCCGCTATGCCGGCGGGACGGTCTGGGTCCAGCGCGACGAGGATCGCAGCAATGACAGCGTCTCCCCGGTGATCATCGGCGGACATGATTGGGCGGCGGCCTGGGCGGTCGATGACCAGGGCCGCAACCCCTACGCCACGCTGCCCGGCGGCGTGCGTCAGCGCGTGCTGGCCTACCGCTTCGGCGTCAACCTCGTGATGTACGCGCTGACCGGCAACTACAAAGGCGATCAGGTGCATATCCCCGCCTTGCTGGAGCGGCTGGGGCAATGAACGATCTGACGCAGACCATCGCAGCCCTGCGCTTCACCCCGCTGCTGCCACAGGCGCTGCTGCTGGCGCTGGCCGGGCTCTGCCTGCTCGCCCTCGCCCTCGCCACATGGCGTCGCGCCCGCGGCGCTGTCTGGCGCGCCCTGCTGTTCACCGCCATCCTGCTCTGGCTGGCAGGCCCGCGCCTGGTGGAGGAAAGCCGGCAGACACGGCCGGACATCGCGTTGCTGGTGGTGGACCAGACCGCCTCCATGACCATCGGCGACCGCCCGGCCCTCGCCGCAGCCGCCCAGCGCACCATCGAGGAGCAGATCCGCCAGCACGCAAGCGAGCTGGACGGGCTGCAGCTCAGAACCGTGGTGGTGCCGGAGGCCGGCTCGGCCGGCACCAGGCTGTTCGCCGCCATCGACCGCGCTTTGGCGGACATCCCCACCTCCCGCCTCGCCGGCGTGATGATGATCACCGACGGCCAGCTGCACGACATTCCAACCACGCTGCCGCCCAGCCTCGCCGGCGGTGTGCCGCTGCACGTGCTGCTCGCAGCACGCGGCGAGGAGACCGACCGCCGCCTGCGCGTGGTCTCCGCCCCCGGCTACGGCATTGTCGGCAAATCCGTCACGTTGCGCGTGGTGGTGGAGGATCTGGGTGTGGAGCCCGGCCTGCTGCAGGGGCCGGCCACCGCCGAGATCACCATCCGCAGGGATGGCGAGCCACCACGCCAGGTGCCGGTGCAGGTCGGGCGCGAGCAGGAGATCGAGTTTCCGATCACCCGCGCCGGCCCTTCGGTGATCGATCTGTCGGTGGGCGAACGGCCCGGCGAGGTCAGCACACTCAACAACCGCGCGGTGGTGACGGTGAACGGTGTGCGCGACCGGCTGCGGGTGCTGCTGGTCTCCGGCGAACCACATCCGGGCGAGCGCACCTGGCGGCGGCTGCTGAAGGCGGACCCCGCGGTGGATCTGGTGCATTTCACCATTCTGCGCCCACCGGAGAAGGACGACCTCACCCCGCTCAACGAGCTGGCGCTGATCGCCTTTCCGGTGCGCGAGCTGTTCCAGGTCAAGATCCGCGAGTTCGACCTGATCATCCTGGACCGCTTCACCAATCGCGGCCTGCTGCCGGTGCCCTATCTGCGCAACATCGCCGATTACGTGCGCGGCGGCGGCGCCCTGCTGGTCAGCGCCGGCCCGGAATACGCGGGCTCCGGCAGCCCGGCCCTCACGCCGCTCTCAGCCGTGCTGCCGGCGCGACCGGCGGCAGGCGGGGAGGCCGCGGTGATCAACCAGGAATTCCGCCCCGAGATCACCCCGCTCGGCACCCGCCACCCGATCACCGAGGCGCTGCCGGGCTGGCGGCCCAACGCCAGGCCGGTCTGGGGGCCGTGGTATCGCGCCGTGGCGGTGGCCCCCCCCAAGGGCGACGTGCTGATGAGCCTGCCGGACGGTCAGCCTCTGCTGATCACCGATCGGGTCGGCGAGGGGCGTGTGGCGCTGCTGCTGTCCGATCAGATCTGGCTGTGGTCACGCGGCCATGACGGCGGCGGCCCGCAGGCGGAGCTGCTGCGCCGTGTCGCGCACTGGCTGATGAAGGAGCCGGAGCTGGACGAGACCGCGCTGTCAGCCGAGATCTCCAGCGGTCAGCTGCACATACTGCGCCGCAGCACCGACGCCGCCGCCCCCGGGCCGGTCACGGTCACCGATCCCTCCGGCAAGACCAGCCAGATCACGCTGGAGGCCAGCGGCCCCGGCCAGTTCACCAAGACCCTGCCAGGGGCCGGGCCCGGCGTCTGGCAGGTGGGGGATGGTGAGCGCAGCGCCTATGCGGCGGCCGGTGCGGACAATCCGCTGGAATACGAGGATCTGCGCGCCACCGCCGCGAAACTTGCCCCCATCGTCAAGGCCTCGGGCGGGACGGTGCATTTTCTGGCCGCCGGCGGTGCCACGCCAGGCGCGCCCGAGCTGCGCCGGATCGATGCCGGGCGCGATGCCGGCGGGTCGGCGTGGATCGGCCTGCCCAGGCGCGACGATCACATCGTCACCGGTGTTGCATCCAGCCCGCTGCTGCCGGCATGGTTGGCCTTGCCGTTGATCCTGGGTCTGGCACTCTTGGCATGGCGCCGTGAGGGAGGGTGATAAAATGCGGGAATATGCGTTCCAGAAATCCACCCGCCCCGGCGGCCGCCGGCGCTTCAACCCGCGCGACGAGATGCCGCAGGGCGAGGGTTCACCCTGGCCGGCCCTGGCGGGCTTCATCGGCCTCTGCCTGCTGGTCGGGCTCAGCGCCGCCGCCGTGAATGCCCCCGCGATGCAAAACTGGTATCCGCAGCTGATCCGCCCGCGCGGCACCCCGCCGGACTGGCTGTTCGGCCCGGTCTGGACCCTGCTGCACCTGATGATCGGCACCTCCGCCTGGCTGATCTGGTGGCGCGGGCCGGTGGGCCGGCGCCAGCGCGCGGCGTTGCAGCTCTGGGGCTGGCAGCTTCTGCTGAACGCGCTGTGGTCGCCGGCCTTCTTTGGCCTGCACAGCCCGGCGCTGGGCCTGTTGGTGATCTTCCCGATGCTGCTGCTGATCGGGCTGACCATGGCAAGCTTCGCGCGGCTGCAGCGCAATGCGGCCCTGCTGCTGCTGCCCTATCTGGTCTGGACCAGCTACGCCGCCTATCTCAACACGGGGTTCTGGTGGCTGAACCGCTGATGCGCTAAAGGAGGCGCGTTGAGGTTGGGTGACATTGCCATGAACATGCGGTCGGTTCTGTTTGCTGCCTTGGGCGCAGCCTGCGTTCTCGGGTTTTCCATGGGCACCGCCCATGCCCAGACCAGCGCCACCGAGGAGCTCGGCCGCAAGCCGATCGTCAGCGGCACCGGGGAACGCAAGGCACCCCGCAACGAGCAGCCGCCGGCACTGCCCGGCACCCAGATCAACCGCGATCGCGTGATCCCGGCCGAACACGCCGCCAGCGACATGCCGCCCACCGAAGCCCTGTTCGACGCCGTCAACCGCGGCGATGTGGCGGCGGCCCGTGATGCCATCGCCCGCGGTGCTGATTTCAACGGCCGCAACGCGCTGGGCATGACACCGCTGGATGAATCGATCGATCTGGCCCGCAACGACATCACCTTCATGCTGCTCTCCCTGCGCGGCGCATTCGGGGAGCCGTCTTCCGCCCCGCAGGTGATGACGCGCCCGGCCGCCAAGGCCACGGCCAAGCCGGCACAGCCGGTGGCCGCACAGAAAGTGGCAACCGCACCAGTACCCGCACCCAAACCGGAAATGCGCAGCGCGGCGCCAAGCCCGGCCATCACCGGCCAGATGGCAGGCCCGGCCTCCACCGGAACGCCGGATGCGAAAAGCGGCTTCCTCGGCTTCGGCGGCTAGAACACGGTCCGACCGATTGGACTCAATCGGTCGGACAGTGTTCCAAGACCGCAACCAACCGCGCCGAACCCTTCATCCGACAAGCCGGAAGACCGGCACGCCTGCCGTGGCCGTGTGTTGCGCATGCGAGATGTGCGCGCGATCACGCTGGCTTTGCCGCTGCCACAATTGCTATACCCTGGCTCACAGACGTCACCTAAGCTGTTGACTTGGCAGCAATGTGACAGTCCTTCGCGTTTCCTTGATCTGGGTTGCCGGATATGAATGTTCTGCTGCGCCGCAAGATGCTGGTCGCCTCGGCCGCAACATTGGTGGCGGGCGTATCGGCGCGCGCCGGCGCCGGCATCGTCGACACCCTCCCCCAACTGCGCGCGCCGGCGGACAGGTTCAAGCTGCCCGCCCTCGATGCCGAGTTGGCGCCGAAACTGCCGGCCAGCCCCGCCGCCCCGCGCTGGCAGCGCTATGCCGTGGCTGCCCCGGCAGACCGGGATCGCCCGGCGATCACCGTCGTGGTGGACGATCTGGGCGTGATGCACCCGCACACCGAGCGCGTTCTCGCCCTGCCGGCACCGCTCACGCTGTCCTGGTTTCCCTTCGCACACAACCTGCCGGCCCAGGTCGCGGCCGGCAGCGCGCGGGGCCATGAGGCAACCTTGCACATGCCGATGCAGTCCTTCGGCAACGGCATCGCCTGGACCGGTCCGGACCCGCTGCGCGTCGACCTGTCCGACAGCGTGAACCTGGATCGGCTGCGCGCCGCCATCGCCGCCGTGCCGGACACGGTGGGGCTGAACAACCATATGGGCTCGATCGCAACCCATGATCCGGCTCTGATGGCGCTGGTGGCACGGGAAATCCGGGCGCAGGGCATGCTGTTTCTGGACAGCGTGGTCATCCCCCACTCGCAGGGCTATCCGGCGGCACGCAACGAGGGCGTTCCGGCCGCAGCACGCGACGTGTTCATCGATCACAGCAACAAGATAGACGATATTCGCGCGCAGCTGGCCGATATCGAGGCCCATGCCCGCAAGCATGGCGATGTGATCGCCATCGGCCATCCCTGGCCGCACACCATCGCGGCCCTGGAAGAATGGCTGCCGACGCTGGATGCCAAAGGTTTCACGCTGTGGCCGCTCTCCGCCATGGTGGCGCGCCGCAACGGGCTGCAACTGCCGGCCTGATCCAGACCAGGCCGGCAACAGCATCAGAGATCGGCGATCGGCACCGGGCAGGCCAGTTCCAGGCTGCGGGCGGCGCGCAACACCAGCTCATCCCGATACAGCCCCGCCGCAAGCTGCACGCTGCGCGGCAGACCCTGTTCGGTGAAGCCCATCGGCACCGAGATCGCCGGCTGGCGGGTGAGGTTCCAGGCAAAGGTCCACGGCGCCCAGCGCGTCCACAGCGCCTCCACCGGGTCGCCGATCGGCTGATCGACCCTGGGCGCAGGGTTGGGCACGCAGGGGCTGAGCACCAGATCATAGCGCTGGTGCAGCCGCGCCATGCTGTGCGCCGCCTGCACCCGCATCGCCTCCGCCTCCATCATGTCGAGTGCCTTGATCCCGCCAGTGGCGGCCGCCACCTGCAGCAGGCCAGGATCGAGCATGGCGCGATTGGCCTCGGACGTTGCCGCCACCTGGCGGCTGAGCGCCATCGCCCAGATCCGGCTGAAGATCTCGCGCACATCCGGCAGATCGATATCGACATCCTCCACCTCGGCACCCGCCTCCATCAGATGGCGCGCGGCCTGCTCGATGGCGGCGATACCCTCCCAATCCACTGGCGCATCAAACCCCGGTCGGCGCAGCACCGCAATCCGCAGCCCGGCCACGCCCTGCTCGATGCCGTCCAACCAGTCTCGCGGATCATCCGGCAGGCAGAACGGATCGCGCAGGTCATGCCGGCCGATCACCCCCAGCATCAGCGCCGCATCCCGCACCGTGCGGGTCATCGGGCCCGCCACCGCCACATTGCCAAAGGCGCCCAACGGCCATTGCGGCACGCGGCCAAAGCTGGGCTTCAGCCCCACCACACCGCACCAGGCGGCCGGAATACGGATCGAACCGCCGGCATCGGTTCCCACATGCAACGGCCCAAACCCCGCGGCACAGGCCGCAGCCGCCCCCGAACTGGAGCCACCAGGCGTGTGATCGGTGTTCCACGGATTGCGGGTGATGCCGTGCAGCGGGCAATCCCCGGGTGATTTCCAGCCGAACTCGGTGGTGGTGGTCTTGCCGATGATCACCGCACCGGCGGCGCGCAGGCTGGTGACGATGGGCGCGTCATCTGCGGCAGGCGTGCTGGGCGTGGTGCGCGAGCCACGCCGGGTCGGCATACCCGCCACATCGATCAAATCCTTCACCGTGACCGGCACCCCGTCCAACGGCCCGATCGGCCGCCCGGCCCGCCAGCGCGCAGCGCTGTCGCCGGCCTGGACCAGCGCATCGCGGTGCATGGCGGCAAAGGCGTTGATGCCAGGATTGAGCCGGGCCACCCTCGCCGTCACCGCCTGCAACATCTCCACCGGATCGATGATCCGACGGGCAAAAAGCTGAACCATCTCCTCGGCGGGCAGCAGGCTTGGGTCGGTCATGTCTCGTCCGATGATGCAGATGGTTCGGTGATACCACCTGTTGCGCCGGACGACAGCCGGGGGCGTTGACAGAGATCAGGCGACAGCGTGCTTTTTTGAAAAATGTCGCGGCTGGCCCAGATCAGCATTCACGTGATCATTGATCCGATGTCAGCGGTCTTATCGGTTTCAAAGCTGCCTCAAGGGTTGACCGGCTTCGCCGGCGCACAGCGCCCCTGACGCAGCCTTGAAATCGAGCAGACCACGCAACCATTGGATAAATTCTTGGGGGCTGGCCTAGATAACGGCGCTCGGTGACCGGTTAACCATTGAGATTCAAGCATTTATCCGATGTTGGCATTCTCTGCTCGATTTTGCAGTTGCGTCAAGGGCGCGAAGCGCCGGCGGAGCCGGTAAACCCTTGACGCAAATGCAAAATCGAGAAAACAGCTGACATCGGATCAATGCGTTGGTGAATGCTTATCTGAGCCAGCCCCAATTCTTGAATCTCAATGATGTATGAGCCGTAAGAGCTTTCCATCCAGGCCAGCCCCAAAATTTCTTCACGGCCTCATGGGCGCTGGGCCCAGGCGAAGTCTCACCAGCGCACGGTCCGACCGATTGGAATCAATCGGTCGGACCGTGCTCTAAGCGCTCCAGTCAGGTCGGACGTTCCTTCAGATCTGCAGCGATTGGGTCGCCTGCTCCAATTCCTGAAAACTCGGCATGAACTGGTTCGGCGCCATCTTGCGGCCGGATTCCACGCTGACGGCCGGCGGGTTGCCGTGCAGATGCGCCACCAGCACCGCGCGGATCACCTCGAAATATTTCGCCTCCTCCTCGATGACGGATTTCAGCCTGGCCGCCACCGGCCCCGCCATGCCGTAGGCGAGCAGAATGCCCAGAAACGTGCCGACCAGCGCGCCCCCGATCATCGCCCCCAGCACCGCCGGCGGCTCGTTGATATGCGACATCGTCTTGATCACACCCAGCACGGCCGCCACGATCCCAAGGGCCGGCAGACCATCCGCCATCGTCTGGATGGCATGGGCGGCGTGCAGTTCCTCATGCAGGGTCTTCTTCAGCTCACGCCCCATCAGATCCTCGATCTGGTTGGGATCATCGGCATTCATCCCCACCATCCGCAGATAGTCGCAGATCGTGTCACACACATGGTGGTTCGCGAGCAGTTTGGGAAATTTGGCGAAGGCCGGGCTGTCCGCCGGCTTTTCGATATGCGGCTCCAACGCCATCGTGCCCTTGGTGCTGGCAAGGCGCACGAAGTAATAAAGCAGGCTCAGCAGTTCCAGATAGTCACTGCCCTTATAGGCGGCACCGGACAGCACTTTCTTGAAGCCCCCCAGAGTGTGCTTCACATCATGCATGGAGTTGGACATCACGAACGTGCCCACCGCGGCCCCGCCGATGGTCAGCAGCTCGAACGGCAGCGCCTCGATCAACGGCGCCATACTGCCGCCCGACAGCAGATAGCTGCCGAACACACAGACCAGCACGAACACAAGGCCGCCAATGGTGGTCATTTGCCAGATCCCGGCGTGGCGCCTGCCGCGCCCCCCGCCTGCCCCGAGCCAGAAGTTCGCAGCACCAGTATCGCAATCCGCCGATTGGCGGCGGCCAACGGGTCGCCCGGCAGCAACAGGTCACGATCCGCATTGCCGGCAACACTGCGGATATGCGTCTCCGGCAAGCCCCCCTCCACCAGCAGACGGCGTGTGGTGTTGGCCCGTTCCGCCGAAAGATCCCAGTTCGACCGGTCAGTGCCGCGGTAGGGCGCGGCATCGGTATGGCCGGAAATCGCAATCGGCTCCGGTAGCTTTGCCAGAACCGGCGCCATCCTTGCCAACAGCAGCTGCGCGCGCTTTTCCATCGTTGCGGAGCCAAGCGCGAACATCGGGCGCCGATCCTCATCCAGCAGCTGAACCCGCAGCCCCTCCGGCGTCTGGTCGATGGCAACCTGGCTGGAGATCTCCTCCAGCAGCTTGTCCCCCCGAATCGTCTCGCGCAGAGTTCGCGCCGTCTGCTCGAAACTCGCCTTCTCCCGCCGATCCTGGTCCGCGCGCAAGGCGGCCTCATCGGCTGCGGCACGCGCTGCCGCTTCCGCCGCCTGCGGGGTCTTGGTGCCGATCAGCGCCAGCATCCGCGCATCCGGTGAGGCGGTCAGCCGCGATACCGTCTGGCCACTGGCCGGATTGACCTGTGAACCCGCTGTCTCTCCGGCAAACGCCGCCTGATCGCGCGCATCCCCCGGATGCCCTCCCTGCTTGCCGCGCGCCGCCACCCCGTGTTCCGGGCCGGGCGGCTCATCCGCATCCTCCTCACTCGGGGTGTGCGGCAAGGAGCTCTCGGTCACCGGATCGTCCGGCACCGGCTGCTCGTTGCTGCGCCCCTGCACCACCGCCATCGTGCCACGATCAGACACCATCTCACCGGTCTCGAACGGGGTCTTGCCCCCAAATGGCCGCCCGGTGCCGGAGGCCCCGCGCGCCAGCGGGTTCATCGGCGAGAAATAATCCGCAAGGCCACGCCGCTGCTCATCCGTCGTGGCGTTGAGCAGCCACATCAACAGAAAGAACGCCATCATCGCGGTGACGAAATCGGCATACGCCACCTTCCAGGCGCCACCATGGTGGCCACCCTCCACCACCTCCTCACGCCTGATCACGATGGGGCGCTTGGCCCCCTGCTGTTTGCTCATGCCGTGCGGGCCACCCTGCAAAATCAAAACGGAAAGCGGCAAGGCTTCCGAAACGCAGAATGGGCCCAAGGCATTGAGAGAAGCTTAATCCACCGCCGTCTCAGGCGGCGATGGCGCGGGTGAACACCGCCGGGTCCACATTGCCGCCGCTCAACACCGCCCCCACCACCTGGCCACGCACATCAAGCTTGCCGGCCAGCAACGCGGCCAGGCACACCGCACCACCCGGCTCCACCACCAGCTTCAGGCGCAGGAAGGCAAAGCGGATGGCGGCCAGCACCTCGTCATCGGTCACCGACAGGCCTTGTGCCAGACGGGGCTGGTTGATCGCAAAGGTCAGGCGCCCTGGCATCGGGGTCAGCAGCGCGTCGCACAGCAACGAGCCACCCGGGGCCGCCGGCAATCTTGTGCCGGCCGCCAGCGAGCGTGCGGTGTCATCCCAATCGGCCGGCTCCACCGAATGCAGCACTGTCGACGGCGACGCATGCTCCAGCGCCAGCGCACAACCCGCCACCATCCCGCCGCCGCCGGTGCACACCAGAAACCGGTCCATCCGAAGCCCCAGCGCCGCCGCATCCGCCGCCGCCTCCAGCGCCAGCGTGCCCTGCCCCGCAATCACATGCGGATGATCATAAGGCGGGATCAACGTCGCACCGGTGCGGGCCACAAAGTCGCGCCCCATCTGGTCACGGTCATCGTTCAGCCGATCGAATGGCACAATCGTGGCGCCCCAGGCCCGTGTGCTCTCCACCTTGATGCCCGGCGCATCGCTCGGCATGAAGATGGTAGCGGCAATGCCGGCGCGGGCGGCGGCGCAGGCAATCGCCTGGCCATGATTGCCGGAGGAGAACGTCACCACCCCGGCCCGGCGTTGCGCCTCGCTCAACTGCAGCACCGCGTTGCTCGCACCGCGAAACTTGAAACTGCCGGTGCGCTGCAGCGGCTCGGCCTTCAGCAGCACGGCGGCGCCGGTGATCTCATCAAGCTGCGGGTTGCGCAGCAGCGGCGTGTGCAGCACATGCGGCGCAAGCCGGGCACGGGCGGCCAAAACATCATCATGTGTGGGAAGGCTGGGGCTGGACATCAGGGCAGATCTTTCGGTCGGGGCATCACCGCAAGCTCGAAGAACGGTGCCGCACTTGTCACACGATAAAGCCGGAATTCCTCGGCCACCATGGCGTTGCGGCTGCGTGCGATCATCGGCAACCGCGTGATCACGGACCAGGCCGGGCTCTCCGGCGTGTCCGCCCGTCTTGCGCTGCGCACCAACAGCCCGTTTGTGCCGGCAGGAAAGCGTGGTCGCGGCAGATCGAAATTGGGCCAGCGCTCATCCAGCCCCAGCACCACACGCCCCTTCGGCAACAGCCGCGCCAGCAAGGCAGCCTGCCCGTAATTGTCGGCGACGATGAACGCTGCCCCCTGCCGCGCTGCCTCGGCGTCGATCTGTGCGGCCCATTGCTCCCACCCGCCCAGACGCAGCAAGGTCGGATCGCGCATCATCGGCAACGCCAGCGGCGCCACAGCGGCCTGAACCCACACCACGGCCGTGAGAACCACCCCAAGTCCCATCGCCGCCGGCCGCAGCCGGGCCCAGACGCCAGACAATCTGGCCGCGGCAAGCAGGGCCGAGGGAAACAGAATGGCCGGCCAGTTCGCCTGCACCCGATCGCCCAACGCGTGCTGCACAAACACCAGCAACGGGATCAGCGTGAAACAGGCCAGCAACGTCCAGCCGGCATCATGGTTGCGCGCCCGGCGCACCGCCGCACCCAGGCCCGCGGCGGCCAGAACGGCAATCAGCGGTGTTGCCAGGCCGATCTGCCCCCCCAGCAATTCCCCCAGAAACTGCAGCGCGCGGCCAGGCGACCAGTCCGCCGCACGGCCGCCCTGCTTGGCAAAGCTGATCCAGCCATGCAGGTCGTTCCACCACAGCACCGGCGTGAAGATCAGCAGCGCAAGCCAACCACCCAGATAGGGATGCGGCCTCCGCAGCCAGGGGCGCATCCTGGGCGACCACAGCAGCCAGGCCAGAATGGCAGGCGCCATCAGCACGGCCGTGTATTTGCTGTCCAGCGCAAGCCCCGCGGCAAGCCCGGCCACCAGCCACCATTTGCCCCGCCCACTCACCTGCAGCTCGGCCAGCGCCCAGAGTGTCGCGGTCCAGAACAGCAAAAGCGGCGTGTCCGGCGTCATCGTGGTGGCGCCGACACCCATGATCAGCGTGGCGTTCAGCAGACCCGCAGCCCATGGCCCGGCCTGCGTGCCCGGCGCCAACAACCGCCCGGTGCGCACCAACAGAACCGACCCCAGCGCCGCCGTCACCGGGGCCAGCAGGCGCACACCAAGATTGCCGTCCCCCGCCAGCACGGTGCCGGCGCGGATGAACAACGCCACCATCGGTGGATGGTCGTAATACCCGGCAGCCAGGGCCCGCGACCAAACCCAGTAATACGCCTCATCCGGCGCCATCGGGGTCGCCCAGGCCACCACCAGCCGCAGCGCCGTGACGGCAGCCAGCGCCAGCCAGAGCATTGGGGTCAGAGCGGCACCCCGGCCATCGACCGGCTGGTGCGGATCGTCTGCAATGTCTGCACCCGGCTCACATGCGCAGCCCCGGTAAGCAACTGGGTCAGCTGGTTCTCATGCGCCGTGTCGCGTGCCACCAGCCGCAGCAGGAAATCGCCCCCGCCGCGGATCATGTGGCATTCCCGCACCTCCGGCCAATCCGCCACCATCCGCTCAAAGCCGGACAGCACCTGCTCCTTCTGGCTCTCAAGCCCCACAATGGCGAAGAAGGTGATCTCCCAGCCGAGCTTCTGCGGGTCCGAATCCGCGTGATAGCCGCGGATGATGCCGGCCTCCTCCAGCCGGCGCACACGCCGCAGACAGGGCGGGGCCGAAATGCCGGCGCGGCGCGCCAGTTCCACATTGGTCATCCGCCCATCATCCTGCAACTCGGCCAGGATGCGCCGGTCGATGGAATCGAGCAGAGCGGGTTCGTCGGGCAGGGTTTTCATAGCTGGGTGTTCATCGCCCGGGGTCTGGTGTTCTAGCCGAGGTCCGACATGCCTGATCGCCGATCGGCGATGTGATCCATGTTGCACGACGGACCGGTGCTACGAAATATTATTCCACACGCGCGCCGCTGCAAGGCCTGATATGCGGCGCGCCTTGTTCTGTGTTCGAAGCCCTCCGATATTGGGGGTCCGTTCGTTGCGAAAGCCACCACATGTCCACCACACATCGCGTCCAGGTCCTGATCATCGGCGCAGGGCCGGCCGGCTACACCGCTGCCATCTACACCGCGCGCGCCGGGCTGCAGCCCATGCTGGTGGCCGGTCTGCAGCCCGGCGGGCAGCTGATGATCACCACCGAGGTGGAGAACTACCCGGGCTTCGCGCAGGCAATCCAAGGGCCGTGGCTGATGGAGCAGATGCAGGCCCAGGCCGAACATGTCGGCACCACGATGGTTCATGACATCATCGTGTCGGTCGATTTCAGCAAGCGCCCGTTCCGCGCCATCGGCGACTCGGGCGATGTCGCCATCGCGGACAGCGTCATCATCGCAACCGGCGCCCAGGCACGCTGGCTCGGCCTCGAATCGGAGCAGCGCCTGCAGGGCTCCGGCGTCTCCGGCTGCGCCACCTGCGACGGTTTCTTCTTCCGCGGCCGCGAGGTTGCGGTGATCGGCGGCGGCAACACCGCGGTCGAGGAAGCCCTCTACCTCACCCATCACGCAAGCAGGGTCACGCTGATCCACCGCAGGGACAGTCTGCGCGCGGAGAAGATCCTGCAGAATCGGCTGATGTCTCACCCCAAGGTGCAGGTGATCTGGAACAGCGTAGTGGAGGAGATCACCAACGCCACCCGCCCAGGTGTGGACGGCCTGGTGCTGCGCGACGTGATCACCGGCGAGCGCCGCAGCCTCGCGGTGGACGGCGTCTTCGTGGCGATTGGCCACACCCCCAGCACCGCCCTGTTCAAGGGGCATGTGGCGCTTGATGACGATGGCTACGTGATCACCACGCCCGGCACCACACGCACCTCGGTGCCAGGCGTGTTCGCCGCCGGCGACGTGCAGGACAAGGTGTGGCGCCAGGCGGTGACCGCCGCCGGCACCGGCTGCATGGCGGCCCTGGAGGTGGAGAAATTTCTCGCCGAACATGCCGTCGGTGAGGAATTGCTGGCCGATTAGCAAAAAAGATGCGTCAATTCGGTCTGTTTCTTCACGAAGACGCACTCATGTGTTGATCTGGCCTGCGGGTTGAATCAGAAATTCAATTATCGAATTTCTGATTCGCGCTGCAAACAGGCCAACTCCGGAATCAAGGCAGGTGTCACCCTGACATGCTGCCAGCAGGCTGGAGGACTCGGGCTGCGGCAGGCGGACGAAAAAGGATCGCGGGTATGGATTGGGACAAGCTTCGGGTTTTTCATGCGGTCGCCGAGGCAGGCAGCTTCACCCATGCCGGGGACACGCTCAATCTGAGCCAGTCGGCGGTTTCGCGACAGATCTCAGCGCTTGAGGAAGCGTTGCAGGTGCCGCTGTTCCACCGCCATGCGCGCGGCCTGATCCTCACCGAGCAGGGGGAGAGCCTGAACCGCACCGTGCGCGAGGTCTTCGCCAAGCTCGCGATGACCGAGGCATTGCTCACCGAAAGCAAGGAACGCCCGGCCGGCCGCCTGAAGGTGACCACCACGGTGGGCTTCGGCGCCTCCTGGCTGGCACCGCGCCTGCAAGGCTTCCTGGACGCCTATCCCGACGTCTCGATGACCCTGCTGCTGGACGACACCGACCTCGATCTCGCAATGCGCGAGGCCGATGTTGCCATCCGCATGCATCCGCCCAAGCAGCCCGATCTGGTCCAGCGCCATCTGATGGCGATCGACTGGCATGTGATGGCCTCGCCCGAATACCTCAAGCGCGCCGGCACGCCGCAAAAGGCCGAGGACCTGGACAATCACAAGATCATCCTGTTCGGCAATTACCGCCCACCGGTCCCGGATGTGGACTGGCTGGCAGAGGCGGGGCGCCGTCCGGGCAGCCCGCGCAAGCCGTTGCTCGAAGTGAATTCGCTGCAGGCGATGATGGAGGCGGTGCGCTCCGGCCTCGGCATCGCCGCACTCCCGGATTACATGGCCAACGAAGCCGAGGGTCTGGTGCGGGTGCTGCCCGATCTCAAGGCACCACGGGTGGACGTGTTCTTCGTCTATCCGGAGGAGCTGCGCAACAGCAAGCGCGTGGCGGTGTTCCGCGACTTCCTGCTGGCACGCCTCGCCCATCGCTGACCGGTTGGCGCGTCCCGCGGATTGATCCGATCAATCCGCGGCAAGCCGTGTGGGCCGTGCCATCTGGGCCTGTTGGAGCAGCAGCTCGATCTGTTGCAGCAGCTGCGCCACTGTGAAGGGTTTGGCCAGAACAGCAAGGCTGTGCGGCAGCTCGGGGCCTCGCGCATGCATGTCGGACAGCGTGGCAATATGGCCGCCGCTGATCAGCAACACCGGCAGATCAGGGTCATGCTGCGCAACCCAGGCCGCCAGCTGCAGGCCGCCCTTCGGGGTTGAGAGCATGATGTCGGTGATCAGCATCTGCATCGCCCCGCAGTCCAGCGCGGCCCGCGCATCTGAACCCCGGGCAGCGGTTGTGACCGCATAGCCGTTGAACGTCAGAGCACGCTCGAGCGACGCCCTCAGCAGGTCATTGTCTTCGACAAGCAGAATCCGACAGCGGCCGGACACGATAGCATCCCCCTCAACGCCTGCCCGCATTGGCAGGCAGGAGAACGCTAGGACAGTTTCCCCGTGCCTCGGCAAATTTCACAAATATGTGTCAGGCCGGTTGCAAAGGCGGCCACAGGTGCTGTGTCGCAGTCAGACCAGTGTCCGACCGCTCTCTCGAAATCATAACATTTAGAGCAATTTAGTCCGATCTGACTGACCGCCAAGCGGTTCAGTCAGATCGAACGTTGCGCTAGCGTACCTCGAAGCCGTTGAACACGTAGCGCGCGAAGAAGCCGCCGCCATATTGCTGGTAATCGCCAGACTGCAGGAAGCTGCCCTTGGCGCCGACCGTGAGGCTGTCGGTCAGGCGCACATTGATCTGCCCGCTCACCCCACCAGAGATCCCGGAGGAATGTGTCCCGGCGTAATAGGTGCTCAGCAGCGGATTGGTCAGCGCCTGCTTGGTGATCTGCGACTGCAAACCCGGATCGATAGGGAAATACGGCGACCGGCTGTCGGCGAATTGCTGATAGCCAACCGAGCCGTTCAGGTCATACGACACATCCTGGTCGATGCTGTTGTGATACGTGATCGGCACCATCGCCGTCAGGAAACGCTGCGGGCTGAAATACCCGCCCTGGCCATAGGTGAAGAAGCGCAGATTCTTGTCGAAATGCGAGTAGTGCAGATCAACGCCAAGACGCAGCTCTTCCTGGTCACCGGTGAACACCGGATAGGTGGCGCCGGCGCCCAAATCATAGGCCTCGTTGCTCTTGACATGCCGTCCGGTCAGCTGACCGGCATTGCCGCCGACATAGAGATTCCAAGGCCCAATCGACGATTCAACCGCAACCTTGCCCTCGCTGCGCACCACGCCGCCCCAGGTCTTGCCGGAATACGGATCGGTGGCACCGGAATAGGACAGGAAGCTCTCAGTCACCGAACGGCGCTGGGCCGTCATCCGCAGGCGGATATTGTCGGTGATGTTGGGGGCAAGCTCGATGCCGCCCAGCGTCTGGATCACCTTGAAGCCCAGCGGCGATGTGCCGAAATCGACGCTGCCATAGCCAAAGGTGTAGCGAAGATCGAGACCCACGCCATCCGCGCTCTGATCCTTCGGCTTCGGCCCAAAATAGGTCGGCGGTGTGTAGGTATACGGCGCCGTTTTGGAGACGAACGGCGCCTGGATGCCAACGGCCATCGTGCCGAAGCGCTGGAAATTGGAATCACTGCCGCCCAGGCGGCCCGCATAGAGCTGCGTTGGCGTCACGGACAGTTTCAGCTGACCGATGCCGGCCGGTGAGAATGTGGCCTCAACAGGTTCCATATAGGTGTTCAGCTTGCTGAGACCGGATTCACCGCTATGGCCAAGATAATCGGCGCCCACCTGCACAGAGGGGGCCACGGCTGCGCGCAACTCACGGATATTGCGATCGATCTCCTGTGTCACCGGATCATAGCCCGCCGTGCCGAAGCCGGGCGCGTTGCTGGCCTGGGCGGTGATCGAGGCCGGCGCGTTATACGGCGCTGCCACCTGGACCGCGCGTTCCGGGCTGTAGGGCTGGGCACCAGGCGGGGGCGTGGCGGGGGCCGGGGATGCCACCGGCAAAGCGGCAGCACCACCGGTCAGCAACGGCCCGTCATCACCCGGCAGGCCGGTGGACCCCGGCGCTGCGGCAGGCGCAGCCTGCACCTGCACAACGCGGCGGCCCGGTGCCTGATACTGATATTCGGCGGGGAGGGTGGCACGCGGCGTGAAGGCCTGTGCGACCACCTGGGCACCCGGATACATCGGCGCGGAGCCAGGGGTGATCACCGGCTGGCGCGAGACCAGGGCCGGGCGCGGTGCCGGGGCGGAAACAGGCTGCAATTGCTGGGCGTTCAGATCATCCGCGGATGGGGCAGGTGCCACTGGCCTTGGCAACGGGCGCGGCGCAGCCACACGCGGCTGCGGGACCACGGCGGCCGGCGGCGGCTGCAGATCCGCCACCGGAGCCGGAGCAGGCGCTGGCATTGGTGCCGCCTGCGGTTCGATCGGCGCCGGCGGAGCCGCTGGTGCCGGGGCGGGCGCTGCCGCAGCCCGTGTGAGCGGCGGCGGGATCACCAGCGGGTTGGGCGCATCCTGCCCCAGATCCGCACCCGCATAGACCGGAACAGCCTCACTCGGCGCCGCATGGGACCCCAGCGGTGCCAGTTTCACACCCTGAGCCTGGGCATGGGCTGGCAGCAGATCCACCAGGCCGATCAACCCGGCAAGGGCTGTCGCCGCAGCCAGCGACCCGCGCAGGCGGCGCGGCATCTTGCCGGTGAAAGCCACCGGGCCGTGGATCAGGATGGTCATGGGCTACTCCGGCAGCGTCTGCGTGGGTTGGTCGTAAAAGCGGCGCATCAGATCGATTGCGTCACTCGGCGGCAGAGTGGGGTGGCGGATCGATTGGCGCAAGCCGCACCGCTGTCCGCCGCTTCATCGCCCAGAACAGCGCCATGCCGGTCCCAAGCGACGCCACCAGCAGCATCAGCACGATGAGATAGGGCTGATCCCGCAGGAAGTAGCTCGGATACAGCCACAACGGCAGGTCACCCACCGTGTAAGGCTCCGCCACCCGATAGGATGTCACCCGGTTGGCGGTCATGATCGCTAGATCGCCCTGAATGAAGGCGGATTGCTCACTGTCACGAATGCCGGCCACCGCCGCATCAAGCGCCTGGGACGATCCACCCAGCACAGCCACCACCGAACGATGCGACGCATAGGGGCTTTCAAAGCCCACCAGGGCGGAGAGCTGCTCGTTGGCCGCAGCCTGCAGGCTGGTGGCCGCGCGCTGACGTTCACCGTCGCTCTGCTCGACAAACAGCCGGCGGATCGATTCCAGCTGGTTGGGGATGGCGACCGAAATGCGCCCATCGCCAAAGGTCAACGGCCCGGCATTGAGCAGATCAGCAGCCCCGATCAGATGCGGCAACGTGCCGATCACCAGCAGGTCGCGGTTGGCCACCGTGTTGATCTGGCCCGGACGAACCACCTCCATCCGCACCGGCGGATAGCCGCTGAGCGAGGCGATGCGGCCCATCAGCGTCAGGTAATCCGAGATCTCCGAGATGCTCGGCCGTTCCGGCAGCACCACAGCCGATTCCGAGAAATCCGCCATACGGGTGAACGGGAAGCCGGAGTTTGCGAAGAACTGCAGGTTCGGCATCTGCGTGAAGCGATAGCCACGCGACAGATCGATGGTGCTGTCTGGATCGATCGACATCTTGATGTCGGTCGGGATCGCCACGCAGTCACCCCGGTGCAGCGGCTGCGCATCGAAGTAGAACTGCATGTCATTGAAGCCATACACGTTGTACGACGGCACGTTGACCTTGGCTTCACCCTGCTCCGCGCCAAGCCCCAGCGTGCGCGCAAGGAAGCCGGTGCCCTGCGCCAAGGCGAGCGGCGTGGTGTTCAGATAGGTGCCGTTGATGCCGATATCGAGGCGCGACGGTGCCAGATCGACCACCGGCCCCGGGGGCGCGCGGAACTTCACGTTCAGGGCAAAGCCACGGTCACGCCAGGTGTAGAAATCGGGTGCGGTGCGGAACGGCACATGCAGCAGGCCGGTATAACCCAGCACCTGCAGATCGCTCGCATCCACCAGCGCACCCAGCTTCACCGGATGGCGTGTGTCGATCCAGTTCGGCGCGTCATAGGGCGAGCGGTTGGGGATTTCAGGCGCGCGGACCAGCGCCACGTCCGACCCCAAAGCGCGGTTGCCGAGCACCAGCGTCGTGGCAGCCGTCACCGCCTCATCCGCGGTGCGACCGGCGACGAGCAGGATGGAGGCGAGCGGGTCGTTCGGGTTGGCAATCACCCCAAGCGTCGGCCCGTTGATCGGCGGCAGGCCATCCGGCAGCTTGCCTTCGCCGGTGACGACGATCATCACCGCATTGCCTTCCGCCGGCAGCTCGTTCTGCACCGGGAAAATGGCGCCGCGGAACGAGGCCTGCTGGCCGAACCAGGCGGCCGTGATGCCGGACGCCTTCAGCGCCCCGTTGCTCGGCGCGCCGGAGACAACAAACGGCAGGCTCAGCTGGGTCTTCTCACGCTCGTCAAAGAACGGCAGCGGCAGACGCGACAGGTCGCGCTGCGGCGGCAGGCGCTCCAGCGTCAGCGTGAGGGTGGAGTTGTCGTAGATGGTCGACCACAGCAGGCCGGACAGCGGGTCGTTGCAATCCTGGGTGTAGCGGCCGGTGAAGCGGAAGTTGAGGCGGTTCAGATCCTGAAAGAACACAGGGCTGACGGCCATCTCCGTGGTGAAGTTGGTCTGCCCCTTCACCACCGGGATGGTGCCGACATATTCCTCGTTCATCGTCACGGTCACATTGCTGAACTCAGGCAGCAGACCTGGCGACATCGCACCGGTCAGGTTGAGCTGGGCGCCGGTGACGACCTCGTCCGCACGGATGCCGAACTCCACACCCTGCAGCGCGCTGGTGCCGCGCAGTGCCAGCGGCCCTTTGGCACCCAGCTGACGCAGATTGTAGACCACCCGGCGCACCGAGGGACGCGAGGCATCCGCATCGGCGGCAGCGGCCAGTGGCGCGGCGTCGGCCGCCGGCAGCTGGGAGGTCGGCTGCGCCACCGGGCGCACCACGACCGTGCCGGGCGGAACCGCCTGGGCCAGTGAGCCGGATGGCAGCAGCAGCGTCAGAAGGAGGACGATGGCGGTGTTGGCGACCGCGCGCCCGGCTTCCGCGGCGGCGAGGCGGTTGCCGCCGCCGTTGCCCTGGGTTGGCGGCGGGGCCGCCCGCCGATCACGGGGGCGAAACAGGCCACGGATCGACACGATCACCCTCCACAGGCTGGCGAGCGGACGATCGGCGGGGAAGGCGGACCAATCGGTCCAGGCATCGGCGCGGCTGAAGACGGCTTGGACCACGTTGGCTTCTTCCTCAATGGTTTTTGGCTGCCAACGCAGCTGCAGGGCCTGTTTGTCCCAGCGCAGCGTGCGCGCCGGAACCATGATGGGGGTCGAGCCGAGGCGGAACTCGACGCCGACCATAGCACCGTCCACCACACCCTCGGGGCGCGGCACGTTCAGGCTGCCACCACCCTGCGACAGGTCGCGGGTGACGGCCGAGATCAGGCGGCCATCCGGCAGATGCACAATCACCTGCTCGTTGGCGGTCAAGCGATGGCGCGAGCGGATCTGGCGGGTCTCACGGCCCACCGCCAGCGCCGCCAGCACGATGGACAGCGCAAGCGACGCCCAGATCGTGTTCAGCAGCAGCGCCTGGAACACCAGCGGCTCGTTGGTGATGAAGATCAGCCGGATGATACCGCTGAGCACGCCGGCGATGATCAGGAAGGCCATGATCAGGTTCGGATAGACCGACCCGATGTCAAAGAAGCCGTTCTGCAGCAGGCCGCCCTTGGCGGTCACGTTGAACTTGCCATGGCGCGGCGACAGCATGGTGACGATATTCACCCGCACCAGGAACAGCGCAAGCACCGTTTCATACACCTCGGACCAGAAGGAATGGCGCCAGCAGCCCTGCAGCCGCGCATTGGTGGCCACCGAATGCAGCATGTGCGGCAGCGCATAGGCGGTGATCGCCAGTGGAGAGGCCGTGATGATGTTCTGGCCGAACAACAGGAAGGCAAGCGGCGAGGTGAGGAACACGACGCGCGGCAGGGCGAACAGGAAGTGGCCCATCGCCTGCGTGTAGCAGATGCGCTGCCCCAGGGTCAGGCCCTTGCCGAACAGCGGGCAGTCGATGCGGAAGATCTGCAACATGCCGCGCGCCCAGCGCATACGCTGACCGATATGCAGGCCCAGGCGCTCGGTGGCGAGGCCGGCCGCCAGCGGATAGCGCAGATAGCAGCTGTCCCAGCCGTTGCGGTGCAGCTTGAGCATGGTGTGCGCGTCTTCGGTCACCGTCTCGACGGCCACACCGCCGATGCTCTCAAGCGCGGTGCGGCGCAGCACCGCGCAGGAGCCGCAGAAGAAGGTGGCGTTCCAGAAATCGTTGCCGTCCTGGATCAGGCCGTAGAACATGTTGCCCTCGGCCGGCACGCGTGTGCCCGCCTCAAGGTTCCGCTGGAACGGATCCGGCGAATAGAAATGATGCGGCGTCTGCACCAGCGCAACATTGGCGTCCGCCACCATGAAGCCCATGGTCATCTGCAGGAAGGCGCGGGTCGGGATGTGATCGCAGTCAAAGATCGCGATATATTCGCCGGTGGTGACCGTCATCGCGTGATTGAGATTGCCGGCCTTGGCGTGCTTGTTGTTGTTGCGGATGATGTAGCCGACACCCACCAGATCAGCGAACTGGCGGAATTCCTCACGCCGCCCGTCATCCAGGATGTAGACCTTCATCTTCTCCGGCGGGTAGTCGATCGCCATAGCCCCCAGCACGGTGGCGCGCACGATCGACAGATCCTCATTGTAGGTCGGGATGTAGATATCCACCGTGGGCCAGCTGGACGGGTCATCCGGCAGCGGGATCGGCTTGCGCTCAAGCGGCCACACGGTCTGGAAATAGCCCAGCGCCAGGGTCAGCACCGCGTATATCTCCGCCAGCACCAGACCCGACCCCAGCACGATCTCGATGGGCGATTGGAAGTCGATCGTCTCGGTCAGGCGCCAATACATGTAGCGCGCCGACACCGACAGCGAGAGCATCACCAGAAACATCGTCACCTTGCGCGACGGGTAGCGGTTGGCGATGGTGAACACGATCGCGGTCGTGATGCCAAACATCGCCTGCTCCCGCGGCAGCAACGGCACCGTGGCAGCGGCGGCGATCACCAGCACACCGATCACGCCGATCAGGATCTCGAGCACCCCGAAGCCTTTCGGCTTGCGGCGCTGCGGCGCACGGGCCGGGGTCAAACGCTCGAATGTGGTGCTGCTCATCGGGCTACTCTCTGGGCAACGGTTACTGGACGGCCATACATACAATGACGGACATAACGGCGAATTCGTCGGGCAGAACGACCTGGCCGTGACAGACACGCAAGAAAATCAACACGATTTCGTGAAGTGATTTTCCAGCGGGCTGTAAAACCCCGCATCGTATTGCCGCCGATTTCACCAGCGCCATCATCAACATTGTGCGACGACAGCAAGCCGATCCCGCTCATTCGCAGCGCTTCGCCCGCTGCATCCTCCCCAGCGACGCGATCCCTACGACGCAAAAGCGGGGTCACGCAACCGGAAAATCGCAACGGTCTTGGTTTAGCAAATGAAATGGTCTTCGGCTTGTTCATGTAGCATCCATGCAGGAAACACCACCAACCGGTCCAATCAAAACCCGAGGAGCGGAATTTAACCAAGCGTAAAATATCGACAATGACAGTTGAAACCGGAAAGACAGATACTCAACCACATCAAAACACACATAGTCCGGAACGAACTGGCACGCATCGGGCGCGGGCACGCAGGCAACGCCCGACACCGCACGCGGCGCGCTTTTGCTGCCGTGCAGCGATCTGTCCGTCATCCGTCGCCCCCGCACTCAAGAGAACATCCTAACGTCCTGTATAAGGACATTTGATGCAGTTGCGAAGTGTGAAGTTCTGTGATCGTGGCCGCAGACGTATTCATCGCCCCCGGCGAAACTGCGGAAATCGGGCTTACTGTCAGGCGATCACAGCTATGTCAGAGATTGTCGGATGTTGTCTGTTAACTTGTTACGCGCAAGCAAGACCGCAAACAGCAATATCACGACCTGCCATTTGAGCGTATCTTGAAACATCCATATATATGACGAAACAAGGAAAACCGGGCGTTTCAAGCCCGACCGGCCGCCGCAGGACCATAGCCAACGCCCTGCCCGGCACAAATCTTATACCGGACAGCCGAATGCGACCGGGCCCGAGATGCACCGGCCGCGCCTCAATCGGGAATGATCTCAGAGCCTGCGGAACAGATCGCGCGTGTCATCCGCCCGTGGCGACTGCGACTCGGCCGGGCGGGCGGCAGACTCACCATCCTGCGGCACCGCCCGGCCCGCCAGCATGTTGAACATCGCAGCCAGCGAACGCTGCTCGGCGCCGATCGCCGAGGTCGAGGACAACGGGTCCCGGCGATCGCGCCAGAGCTCGGGCAGGCCAAGCGGCGCCGCCCGGGGCAGATCACGCGGCGAACTTGCCGCCGCCGGACGCGGCTCGGCCTCCGACACGGTCTGCGGCGGGTTCATGAACCTCGATGGCAGCGGTGCCTGCGGTGCAACCTGCGCCTCAACCCAGTCAGCCTCCGTCGAAGGGGCCGTTACGGCATGTGAAACCAGCGGCGCCTCGGGCACCATCGTCGCTTCCGGCTCTGCTAGCGGCGCCGGCGGATGATATTCCGCCTCGCCCTGATCGTTGTAGGTGAACAGCTGCGACAGGCTCGGCTCGCGCGGCGTGATCTTCAGGCCGCCGAAGCTGTAATAGTTCAGGCTGATCCCACCGATCGCTGCAACGGCACGGTCAACATCAGTTGTCGGCTCGCTCACAGGGCTCTCCATTCCACAACAGGGTGCCGGCGCGCCGATCTGAAGACCCTTCGAAGCTCAAGCCTCGACGCTCTCCTGCAGCGCACAATGCGACAACAGGGTTAATGCCGCAGAGTAGTAGTCAATGGAAGCAGAAAGCGCCGGCAGCGCTGCCGGTGTGCCCGGTTTGGCCTCGCGCGCCGATAACACTGACGCGATTTGCCCAATGGCAAGCATTCCCGCCGGCGCCGGATAGCCCGCCAGACGGTTGGACGTCAGATCGACCCAGGCCGGTGGCTGCGGCTGATAACGCTGCCAATAGGCCAGAAAATCCTGCGCAGGGGCGGCAGGCCCGGCCTTGGACCACGCAAGCCAGAGCGGAATGCGGATCGCGTCATAGGAAAACCGTGCGGGCCGGCTGGGATCAGGGCTCAGCGCCCCGGTGCGTTGGTCAACGCGCAGCCAATCCGGCGGCAGCCGGAACGCTCCGAACCGGCCCTCCGCGAGGATGTCCTGCCCGGAGGACAGCAGCGCCGACCATTGCGGGGAGGCCTGCAGTGCCGCCAGCTCCTCGATCACCGGTATCACGTGATAGGATGGGTTGATGGTCACACTGTCCGCCCGCTCGAACCCCACCGCACCCGGCAGCAACACGGTGCGCCCGCCTGGCTTTCGCACCAGCACATCCAGAATGTCGCGCGCGATCTCACCCGCGGCGCGGGCATAGCCCGGCTCCTGCCACCGCCAGGCAGCCCGCCACAACCCAGCCGCGATGAACAGGTCCCCATCGGTCGCGTTGTTGTGGTCCGCCACCGGCACCGCGGATTGCGGCACATAGCGCCAGGCATGCAGCGCGTCCGCACGCACCTGCAGGTTCCGCCTTGTCCAGTCGTGCAGCGTGTCGAAGAACGCCCTGTCGTCGAACGCCACCGCAAGCATCATGCCCCAGCCCTGCCCCTCGCTGTGCGACACATTGCCATTGCCGGTGTCACACACCCGCCCATCCGGCGCGGTGAAGCGGCGCTTGAACGCCTCCCAATCGGCAAGCACCGCAGGCGCGTGTCGCGGCGGAGATTGCAGCCGGCGCGGCACGGCGCCCGCACGCGCAAACCAGCCAGGGCGGGCGGCCGCCTGCAGCGTGTCCAGCAAGCCAGGCCCACCCAAGGCCGCTCCGCCATAGCCCATGCTGCGGCCAAGCCCCCGAAGAACGCCATGCGGGACGCTCGAGACGGCCAGCGCGCTTGCAGCCGTCAGCGCCAGAATCGTCCTGCGTGAGGCGCCTGGCGCCACCGTTACGTCGAAATCGGAGGGCATAGAGACCCGCTCCACCGCAAACCCGGAGCAGGCCGGCGCTGCGCCGAACCCATTCAGGGATCACACCGCGCGCCGTTCTGGACTGCGGATACGGTCTCGTTCTGCGGGAAATTCGTAAAGAAACCACCAATCAGGTGAGATTCGTCTCATTTTACGAGACACCCAAAACCCTGACGGAAGCGCCGGCGGGATCAGGTCTGGAGCGGGTGAAGGGAATCGAACCCTCGTATGCAGCTTGGGAAGCTGCCGTTCTACCATTGAACTACACCCGCGCCCGGCACCGCCGCGGCGGCAGGCGCATGTTATAGGAAGCCTGCGTTGACGGCGCAATGCGCAACACCTAAGGTCTCGCCTCGCCCCACAGGCGACCTCGTGATTTGTCCGGCCGGATTGCGGCGAGGTGAAAGAAACGCGCTAAAGAGGCCCACGGCGTGATCGTACGGGAATGGTCCCGGCGGCGCCGCACCTCCACGGCAGGCCTCTCTCGCGATAGGGCCTTCACATGGCGAACACCACCCTCCCCCCAAATCTCCGCCCGGCCACCCTGCTTGTGCATGGTGGGACCGAACGCACGCCCTATGGCGAAACCGACGAGGCGCTTTTTCTGACCTCCGGCTTCGTCTACGAAAGCGCCGAGCAGGCGGAAGCCACCTTCAAAGGGGAGGTGGAGCACTACCAGTATTCCCGCTTCGGCAACCCCACGGTTGCCATGTTCGAAAAGCGCCTCGCCCTGCTGGAAGGGGCTGAGGCATGCCTTGCCACCGCCACCGGCATGGCCGCCGTGCACGGCGCCCTGCTGTCGCATCTGAAAACCGGCGACCGCGTGGTGGCGTCCCGCGCCCTGTTCGGCTCCTGCCACTGGATCGTCTCCACCCTGCTGCCGCGCTACGGCATCGAGACCGAGTTCGTCGACGGCCATGACCTCGATGCCTGGAAGCAGGCCTTCGCCCGGCCCGCCACGTTGGTGCTGTTGGAAAGCCCGTCCAACCCGATGCTCGATCTGGTGGACATCCAAGCCGTGTCGGCGCTCGCCCATGAAGCCGGCGCAATTGTGGTGGTCGACAACGTCTTCGCCACCCCCCTGCTGCAAAAGCCGCTGCAGCTCGGCGCGGATGTGGTGGTGTATTCCTGCACCAAACATATCGACGGGCAGGGCCGCGTGCTCGGCGGCGCCGTGCTGGGCTCGCAGAAATGGGTGACGGAGGTGCTGCAGCCCTTCCTGCGCAACACCGGCCCGGCGCTGTCGCCCTTCAATGCCTGGCTGCTGCTCAAAGGCCTGGAAACCCTGTCCCTTCGCGTGGATGCCGCAACACGAAGTGCGGCCGCTGTGGCCGATTTCCTGGCCTCCCGCCCGGAAGTCGCCGCGGTGCGCTACCCGTTCCGCGCCGACCATCCGCAGCACGAGCTGGCCAAACGCCAGATGAGCGCCGGCGGCACGCTGGTCGCCTTCGAGATGGCGGGCGGCAAGGAGGCGGCCTTTGCCATGATGAACGCGGCACGGCTGGTCGCGGTGTCGAACAATCTGGGCGATTCCAAATCCCTCGCCACCCACCCGGCCACCACAACCCATATGCGCATCGGTGCTGAGGAACGTGCGCGGCTGGGCATCAGTGATGGCGCCATCCGCCTGTCGGTGGGGCTGGAGGATGCGGCCGATCTGATCGCCGATCTGGAACAGGCCCTCGGCAATCTGCCGCAAGCCCGGCGCAGCGCCGCCGAATAGCACGTCATTGCTTGACATTCCCCCGCCCTGGCCGGGCAATAAGGGCGGGGGACACCGATGCAGGCAGACTATTCGCAGACCACCAACGACATCCGCGTCACCGTGCGCAGCTTCTACCTGGCGGACCAGTCACGGCCGGAAAGCGGCGAATTCATCTGGGCGTATCACATCCGCCTCGAAAATCTGGGGCAGCGTTCCGTGCAGCTGCTGCGGCGCACCTGGCACATCGTGGACGCCAAAGGCCGCGCGCAGATGGTCAACGGCGAGGGCGTGATCGGCCAACAGCCGGTGCTGGAGCCGGGCGGAAGCTTCGAATACACCTCCGGCACACCGCTCTCGACGCCATCGGGTTTCATGTCCGGGCTGTATCACATGGTTGTGACGTCAACAGGTGACGGGTTTGATGTGATCATTCCGACGTTCAGTCTGGACAGCCCGCATCATATCGGAGCGCTACACTGACACGGCCGGGTTCTTGCCGGTCCCGGCAAGGCGCCCACATAGATCGAACTGGACCGGGCAATGTCGCACCGGGACACATGCTCAATCGATCAGGAAGACCAAGGTGACATTCGTCAAGCCACTGCAGCATATCACCGAAGCAACCTCTCCGTCCCGGGAAGAGGCGGAGGCCGCGGTGCGCGTGCTGCTGCGTTGGGCCGGGGACAACCCCAACCGCGAGGGTCTGCTCGACACGCCCAGCCGCGTGGTGCGCTCCTATGAGGAGTTCTTCGCCGGCTACCGGATTGATCCTGTGGCACTCCTGGAACGCACCTTCGAGGAGGTCGAGGGCTACGACGAGATCGTGCTGCTGCGCGACATCCGGCTGGAGAGCTATTGCGAGCACCACATGGTGCCGATCATCGGCAAGGTGCATGTGGCCTATCTGCCGCATCACCGCGTGGTGGGCATCAGCAAGCTGGCCCGCGTGGTCGAAGCCTATGGCAAGCGCCTGCAGATCCAGGAAAAGCTCACCGCCCAGATCGCCAACACCATCAACGAAGTGCTGGAGCCGCGCGGCGTTGCCGTGGTGATCGAGGCCGAGCATCAATGCATGAGCACACGCGGCGTGCACAAATCCGGCGTGTCGATGGTCACCAGCCGCATGCTGGGCGCCTTCCGCGAGGATGAGGCGACACGGCGGGAGTTGCTCGCCATGATCACCCGCCCGCAATAGGACAGTGAGGCGGGCTCGCCCGCCTCATCCAGTGCCCACGCGGGCAGAATGCCCGCCCCGCCATCCGCAAATGCGGCCCCGCAGCCGTTCGGGCTTTTTGCCAGCGGCGCGATCCAGCCTTCCTGACACCCGCACCAATGCGCGCAAAGCTGATATGCGCCTCTTTACAGCCCTGTGAAAACGGATTAACCGGTTAGTTAATCGACGGCAGACAGGTCGAACGCGGGAGGATAAATGGGCTACGAGCTCGATTTTTCGGTGGTCTGGGAACATCTCCCGGAACTGCTCTGGGGCTGCCTTGGCACGCTGGGCCTGGCGCTGTCCGGCATGACACTGGCCATGATCATCGGCGTGCTGGGCGTCTTCGCGCGCGGCTCCAACATGGCCTGGCTGCGGCGGCTGGTGATCGCGTTCATCGAGGTCATCCGCAACACGCCCTTCCTGGTGCAGATCTTCTTCCTCTATTTCGCGCTGCCCTCGATGGGGCTGAAGCTCAACCCCACCGTCACCGCCATCATCGCACTTGGCCTCAACGGCGGCGCCTATGCCATCGAGATCATCCGCGGCGGCGTGCAATCCATCCACAAGGGCCAGGTCGAGGCCGGCCTCGCACTCGGGCTGCACAAAACGCAGGTGTTTCGCCTGATCGTGCTCAAACCCGCCATCCGCGCGATCTACCCCTCGCTCACCGGCCAGTTCATCATGCTGACCCTGACATCGAGCATCTGCACCTCGGTTGCCGCCTACGAGCTGACCTCGGTGGCGCAGCGCATCGAGAGCGACACGTTTCGCAGCTTCGAGGTCTACTTCACCGTGACCCTGATGTACCTGGCGATCTCCTGGATGCTGATGACCGCGTTCGCCGCGATCTCGCGCCAGTATTTCAGCTACCCCACACGCTGAGGAGACGGACATGACCAGTGTCTTCGGCCCAAAGGAACTCGTCTTCCTGCTCTCCGGTCTGAAATGGACCATCCTGCTCTCCGCCATCGCCTTCACCGGCGGCGGCATCGCAGGCCTGCTGGTGGCGGTCGGCCGCACGGCGGAGCGCGCGTGGCTGCGCCGGGCGATGATCCTCTATATCGGGGTGTTCCAGGGCACCCCGCTGCTGATGCAGCTCTTCGTGGTGTATTACGGCCTCGGCCTGCTCGGCATTCAGGTGCCGGCCTGGGCCGCGGTGACCATCGCCTTCACCCTCAACGCCTCCGCCTTTCTGGGCGATATCTGGCGCGGCGCCATCCAGGCCCTGCCGCGCGGGCAGACCGAGGCCGCGATCGCACTTGGCCTGCCGCTGAGCTCGCGCCTGCGCGACATCATCCTGCCGCAGGCCCTGCGCATCGCCCAACCCGCCACGGTCGGCTACGCGGTGCAGCTGATCAAGGGCACCTCGCTTGCCGCCATCGTGGGCTTCATCGAGCTGGCGCGCGCCGGCCAGATCGTCTCCAGCCAGACCTTTGCCCCGATCCTCGTCTTCGCCGTGGTCGGCGCCATCTACTTCGCCCTGTGCTGGCCGCTGTCCCTCTACAGCGCACGGCTTGAGGCCAAGTTCGCCGCCGCACGGTGAAAATCCCCCACACCCATCAACCAACAAGCAAGGAAGCCGTCCATGACACGTGAATTCACCCTGTCCCGCCGCACGCTGCTGGCCGCAGCAAGCCTGAGCCTCACCGCCGGCCTGCTGCCGCTTGCCGCGAACGCGCAGAGCATCTCCACCATCAAAAGCCGCGGCAAGGTGCTGATCGGCATTCAGGGCGACAACCCGCCCTGGGGTTTCGTCAACACCAACGGCGCGTCGGACGGGTTTGACGCCGTCATCGGCACCGCCTTCGCCAAATATCTCGGCGTCGGCGTCGAGTTCATGCCGCTCGCCGTGGTCAACCGCATCCCGGCCCTGACCACCGGGCGCGTGGACATCCTGTTCGCCACCATGGCGATGCTGCCGGAACGCGCCAAGGTCGTGCAGTTCTCCAAGCCCTACGTGGCCAACATCATCCAGCTCGTCGGCGCCAAGGCCACCAGCATCAAGACCAACGAGGACATGAAGAAGGTCACCATCGGCGTGCCGCGTGCCAGCGTGCAGGACACCCAGGTGACCAAGAACGCGCCGGAGGGCACCACCATCCGCCGCTTCGATGACGACGCCGCCACCATCCAGGCGCTGATCTCCGGCCAGGTCGATGCCGTGGGGGCCAACATGTTCTACATGGACCGCATCAACCAGGCGAAGCCGGGCGTGTTCGAGACCAAGCTCGAATTCACCCGCCTGTTCAACGGCGCCTGCACCCGCCTTGGCGACAAGGAGCTGAACGCGGCCGCCAACAGCTTCATCGACCAGATCAAGACCAACGGCGTGCTGCAGGCGGCCTACACGACCTGGATGAAGCAGGATGCGCCCTCCGCCTTCCCGGACTCCGTCGAAGGCGTGCCCTTCGTCGCTTCGTGATCGGCTGACCTGACGCCTGAACGCGGCATTGCCCCGTGCCCCCAATCCCAGGCTTCACCGCAAGCCTGGGATTGGGGAGGCCGGCCAGACCCAGCCGCGCGCCCACGCATCCTCTCTGGAAGTCGCCATGACCCCGCCCTCCTCGCACCCAGCACACACCGAGCAGCCACTGATCCTGATGGAGGCGGTGGAGAAATGGTACGGCTCGTTCCAGGCCCTGAAATCGGTCAACCTGTCCGTCTCCAAGGGCGAGAAGATCGTGCTCTGCGGGCCGTCCGGCTCCGGCAAATCGACGCTGATCCGCTGCATCAACCATCTTGAGGTCTATCAGAAGGGCCGCATCGTGGTGGACGGCATCTCGGTTGCCGACAATCCCAAGGCGATCGACATCGTCCGCCAGGAGGTCGGCATGGTGTTCCAGGGCTTCAACCTCTTCCCGCATATGACGGTGCTGCAGAACTGCATGCTGGCGCCGATCCGGGTGCGCGGCACCGGCAAGGCCGAGGCGGAGGCCACCGCCCGCCAATATCTGGACCGCGTGCATATCGGCAACCAGGCCGACAAATTCCCAGCCCAGCTCTCCGGCGGCCAGCAGCAGCGCGTGGCGATCGCCCGCGCGCTGTGCATGCAGCCCAAGGTGATGCTGTTCGACGAGCCGACCTCCGCCCTCGATCCCGAGATGGTCAAGGAGGTGCTCGACACCATGATCGGCCTGGCCCAGGACGGCATGACGATGATCTGCGTCACCCATGAGATGGGCTTTGCCCGTCAGGTGGCCGATCGGGTCATTTTCATGGCGGAAGGCGAGATCCTGGAGGAGGCCGCGCCCGACACCTTCTTCCGTTCGCCCTCGCATCCGCGCGCCAAGCAATTTCTCGGCGAAATTCTCGCCCATCACTGATTTGGAGCAACTGACATGAGCCGCCTCGTCTTCGTCCTCAACGGCCCCAATCTCAACCTGCTCGGCAAGCGCCAGCCGCATATCTACGGCCATGAAACGCTCGCCGATGTGGCGGCAAAATGCCGTGCGCTTGGCGCCGAGCTGGGCCTGGAGATCCGGTTTCACCAATCGAACCGTGAATACGAGATCATCGACTGGATCCATGAGGCGCGCGAGATCGCAGGCGGCATCGTCATCAACCCGGCCGCCTTCACCCACACCTCGGTTGCCATTCTGGACGCGCTGAACACCTTCGATCATCCGGTGATCGAGGTGCATATCTCCAACGTCCACAAGCGCGAGGAATTCCGCCACCACTCCTTCGTCTCCGGCCGGGCGGACGGCGTGATCGCGGGCTTCGGCACCCAGGGCTACCTGCTCGGCCTGCGCCGGGTGGCAAGCCTGCTCGACGAGAAGAAGGCATAGCGCCGTGACCCACTCCGTCACACTGATCGGCCTGATCGGCGCCGACATCCAGGGCTCGGCCGGTCCCGAACTGCACATGACCGAGGGCCAGGCGCAGGGGCTGCGCTATGTCTATCGGTTGATCGACCTGACCAAACTGGGCCTCACCGCAGACGCCCTGCCCGAGCTGCTGCTGGCAGCCGAGCGCACCGGCTTTACCGGGCTTGGCATCACCCATCCCTGCAAACAGGCCGTCATCCCCTATCTCGATGAGCTGTCCGAAGACGCGAAGGCGCTCGGCGCGGTCAACACCGTGCTGCTGCGGGACGGCAGGCGGATCGGCCACAACACCGACTGGTCCGGCTATGCCGAAGGCTTCCGCCGCAACATGGGCGACGTGGCCCGCACCCGCGTGGTGCAGCTGGGTGCCGGTGGCGCCGGCGCCGCCGTGGCCCATGCCGGCCTCACTTTGGGCTTTGGCGAGCTGTCTTTGTTCGACACCGACCCGCGCCGCGCCGAAGACGTGGCGAACCGGCTCAACCAGCATTTCGGCCCCGGCCGCGCCGTGGTCGGCACCGATCTCGCAGCCGCCGTCGCCGCCGCCGACGGCCTGGTGAACTGCACGCCGATCGGCATGGACGCCCATCCCGGCGTGCCGCTGCCCGTGGAACTGCTGCGCGCCGATCTGTGGGTGTCCGACGTGATCTACTTCCCGCGCGAAACCGAGCTGCTGCGCCACGCCCGCGAGCTCGGCGCCCGCACCGATAACGGGGTGGGGATGAACATCTACCAGGCGGTGGCACAGTTCCGGCTGTTCAGCGGGGTGGAGCCGGATGCGGACCGGATGGCCGCCAGCTTTGCTCGGATCCGGCCGCTTTAGGCTGCACCGGTGAAGGTTTAAGGAAGGAAGATCTTCTTTTTGTGAACAAAAATAAGCAAAAAAACTTTTTTCTTTGAGCTGCGGCACGGTGCGTGCCGGTCCATTCAAGTGGCAGACTGCGTTGAGGGGAAAAGAGGGCGCTTCTTTTTCGAAAAGAAGCTCTTTCTTCAACGCCAGCGCCGCAGCCGCTTTATCGCATCCTCGATATCGGCAGTGGGCCCGCAATAGCTGAAGCGGACATGGTGGTGGCCGTCCACCCGGTCGAAATCCACACCCGGCGCCGCCGCAATGCCGGTCTCCCGCAACAGGCGGCGGCAGAAGGCCTGGCTGTCATCGGTGCGGTCGCTGACATCCGCCCAGATGTAGAAGGCACCCTCCGCCGGCGCCAGATTGGCAAACCCGCAGGAAGGCAGCGCCTCCAGCAACATCGCGCGCGACCGGCGATAGACTGCGATGTTGGCCTCAAGCTCCGCACTGCACTCCAGCGCCGCCTCGGCCGCGATCTGCGCAATATGCGGTGCCGAGATGAACAGGTTCTGCGCCAGGCCCTCCACCGGGCGGACCAGATCCTCCGGCAGCACCATCCAACCGATGCGCCAGCCCGTCATCGAGAAATACTTGCTGAAACTGCTCACCACGATCGCACTTGGCGACACCGCGGCGGTGGACATCGCCTGGCCATAGGTCAACCCGTGATAGATCTCATCACTGATCAGCCGCACCCCGTTCTCATGGCACCAGGCAGCGATCGCGTGCAGCTCGGCCGGTGACAGCATCGTGCCGGCCGGGTTGCAGGGGCTGGCGACGATCAGCCCATCCGGCCGCGGGTCGAGCGCCTCCAGCATGGCGATGGTCGGCTGAAACCGTGTGTCGGGCCCGGTCGGCAGCATCACCGGGATCATGCCGAGCGATTGCAGTATGTTGACATAGGGCGGGTAGAACGGCGTTGCCATCGCAACACGGTCCCCGGCATCGAAGGCGGCCAGAAACGCCAGCGGAAACCCGCCCGAGGCCCCAACGGTGATGGCGATGCGGGCCGGGTCGATCTCCACCCCATACCAGTCCAGGCTGTGCCGGGCGATGCGCCGGCGCAGCGATGGCAGGCCGAGCGCCTCGGTGTAGCCCATCGAAAGCCGACTGTGCAGCGCGGCCTGCGCCGCGGCCACGGCCCCTTGCGGGGCGCCGGTGCCGGGCTGGCCGATCTCCATGTGCAGAATGCGCGGCGCCCCCGGCGGCAGCGCCGCCTGCATCGCGTTGGCGGCGGTGACCACATCCATCACCAGAAAGGCGGGCGAATGCGCGCCCTGCCCGATCTTCAACCGCCCACCACGCTGTGACACCACTCAGTTACCGCCGATCGCAAGCCCCAGACCGCGCGGATCGGCGGACCAGCCGCAACCGCCGTTCAACTTGGGCAGGATGGTGGTGCAGGCCAGCACGTCAGCACGGCCCGGCTCGGGCGGGCTTGCCGGCAGATGGCCCTGCAGCCCCTCCAGCAGTCCGAAGGCGGCGGCAACCGGGGCCGCCTCCTGGCCCGTGCCACCCGCGGCACCCCGGAAGCCCTCCAAGGCGCGGTTGGTCATCATCGCCAGCGACAGCAGCGGCGCCGGCTTGCTCGCGGGCGACGCGCCGAGCAGAATCCCGGTCCCCTGCGCCACGCGCCCGGTGCCGAACAGATTGCCCATGCTGACGGCGCACATCGCAGCCTTGCCGTCGTGATCAACCGCGCCGAACACGGCCGAGGCCGGCAGCGTGCCAAGATCGGCATCCGGCAGCGACTGGTCCAGCAACGCCACCTCCGGTGCCGCACCCCGGCGCAAAGCGCCCTGGATCGCGGCAACCCGGCGCTGGGCACCGGCCAGATCGGTGTTGTTCTTGATCAGCGCCTCCACCGCCGCCGCGGTGGCAAGCCCACCCGGCACGTTGGCCGGCAGATAGGCGAAGCTGTCCTGCACGTTGTAGGCGCGCTGCAGGGCGGGGGTGAAGCTTGGCAGGGCGACACGCAGATCGCTGATCGACAGACCGCCACCGGCCGACGGCATCGCCTCCACCAGGCGCTGGGCCAGCTGCCCCTGATACAGATCGCCAATGCCGGACTGGCGCAGCTTGGCGATGCTGGTGGCAAGCTCGGGCTGCAACAGCAGGTCGCCTTCACGCAGCGGGACGCCGTTGTGCATGAACACCGACCGCGCACCCGCATCCGCCGAAAGCGGGCCTGCAACCACCGCAAGATCGCGCAGCAGCGCGCGTGAGACCTGCACACCCAGGCGGGCATATTGCTCGGCAGGGCCCATCAGGCCTTCAACCGGCAGCACGCCGTAGCGTGCCTGCAACAGCACCAGACCACGTGCCAGCATCGGCACCGAGGCGGGACGGTCGGCCCGGCCGGGATTGGCGGGCGCCACCGCGGGGAACAGGATCGCCTCCGGATTGCCGCCACCAGGGCCGGTGCTTTTCGGATCATAGGCAAGACACGCGCCACCGGCACCAAGACCCGCGCGCGATGGCAGGGTGACCGCCATGGCAAAGCCCATCGCGGTCGCGGCATCGGCCGCCGATCCGCCGGAGGCGAGCACGCGGCGCCCGACCAGGGCGGCCTGCGGTTCATCCGCCACCACACCACCGATGAAGCCGGCAATGTTGCCTTCCTGCCCCAGCGGCACATCCGGGCTGGAGGAACAGGCCGCCACCAACGGCAAGATGGCGGTGAGCAGGGTCAGCGCCCGCGACGTCGTGCTGCGTTGCTGTCTTTTCATCGCTGGCCACTCCCAGATCCAGTGCAGGACGTGCCATAAACGCCTACGATCCCCCCGGCAACCGCCTCTGAGGTTAACGATGCGTTCCCTGTTTCCGGCGTTGGCTGTCTGTGCTGCGCTTCTGCTGGGTGCTCCCCACATGGCGTGGGCGCAAACCGCATCCTTCACGCCGGCACAACGCGCCGAGATCGTCGATATTCTGCGCGACGCGCTGAAGCGCGAACCGTCCATCCTGCGCGATGCGGTGATCGCCCTGCAGGCCGATGACGCCCGCACCGAGGCCGAAAACCGCGCCGGCCAGTTGGCGCAGTTGACCCCGATGCTGACCGGCAACGCGGCCGATCCGGTGGCCGGCAATCCGCAGGGCCGGGTTTCCATCGTCGAGTTCTACGACGTGCGCTGCCCGTATTGCCGTCGCATGCTGCCCACATTGGCGAGGCTGCTGAAGGCCAACCCCGATCTGCGGCTGGTCTACAAGGACCTGCCGGTGTTGGGCCCCGGCTCGGTGATCGGCGCCAAGGCACTGCTCGCCGCCCAGAAACAGGGCGGCTACCAGAAGCTGCATGACGCGCTGATGAACGGCCCCTCCGAGGTGACGGAGGATCTGGTGCGCAGCCAGGCCCAGCGGCTGGGCCTGGATTGGCCCAAGCTGCAGGCGGACATGAAGGGCGCTGACATCCAGGGCCGGATCGACGTCAACCTCGCACTGTCCCGCAAGCTCGATCTGCAGGGCACGCCCGCCTACATCATCGGCAGCCGGATCGTGCCGGGTGCCGAGGAGTTCGACGTGTTGCAGGCGGCCGTGGACGAGGCCCGCCGGACCATGACGCCATAGCGCGTCAGGTCCGAGGCAATCGCCCGCTACAGCGTCCATCCCCCATCGATCACCATCGCCTGGCCGGTGACGAACTGGGCGTCGTTGCTCGCGAGATAGACGGCAAGGGCCGCGATCTCCTCCGGCGTGCCAAGCCGTCCCATCGCCTGGCGGGCGATGAAGGCCGCGCGCGCTGCTTCCACCGAGCCCGCCACGGCGGCATTGGCGGCAATGCGGTCGTCCAGGCTGGGTGACTGCACGGTGCCCGGGCAGATCGCGTTGCAGCGAATGCCGGATTTCACGAAATCGGCGGCGATCGACTTGGTCAGCCCGATCACGGCCGCCTTGGTGGTGCCGTAGATGAAGCGGCCGGGGGCCCCTTTGATCGAGCTGGCGGCCGAGGCCATGTTGATGATCGCCCCCGAGCCCTGCGCCACCATGCCGGGCAGCACCGCCTGGATCAGGCGGAACATCGACCGCACATTGAGGTTGAAGGCGAAATCCCATTCCGCCTCGGTGGCCTCCAGCACGGTCCCCTGATGCACAAAGCCCGCGCAGTTGAACAGCACGTCCACCGGGCCGATCTGCGCGGTCAACGCCTGCACGGCCCCGGCGTCCAGCACGTCGAGCGCAGATGTGGTGATGTTGGGCCCCGCGATCTCGGCCAGTTTGGTGGCGTTGATGTCGGTTGCGATCACCTTCGCCCCCTCGGCCGCAAAGGCCAGCGCGGTGGCGCGGCCGATGCCCTGGGCGCAGGCGGTGAGAAGGGCGGTCTTGCCAAGCAGGCGTTGGGTCATGGTGCAATCCTTTGGAGGAGCCGTAGGGCGGAAGCGCGCAGCGCCTCCGCCAAAGGTCTTTGAGGTGAGATCCCACGGCAGAGGTGCTGAACCTCCGCCCCACGGGTCAGTGGTTGTTGCGGGCCTCGCCGCGGGTGTTGAGAATGTCCAGATACAGGGTCGCCGGCTCCAGGCAGGCGCCGCTGCCGTGCTGGCCAACCATGGAGCGGTAAATCTCCTCCCACGGGGTCTGGTTCTTCAGCACCGGCGGTGTCCAGGCGGCACGCCGCGCGGCAAGCTCCGCCTCCGGGATCAGCACATCCACCTTGCGGGTGTTGAGGTCGATGCGGATGCGGTCTCCGGTGTTGAGCAATGCCAGCCCGCCACCAATGGCGGCCTCCGGTGCCACGTTGAGGATCGACGGCGCGGCCGATGTGCCGCTCTGCCGGCCATCGCCCATCGTGGGCAAGGTGGTGATGCCGCGCTTCAACAGGGCCGCAGGCGGCTGCATGTTCACCACCTCCGCCCCGCCCGGATAGCCCACCGGTCCGCAATTGCGGATGATCAGCACGCTGTCATCCTCCACCCCCAGATCGGGGTCCTCGATGCGGGCGTGGTAGTCCTCCGGCCCCTCAAACACGATCGCCTTGCCCTCGAACACGTTGGGACGATCGGGGTTGGACAGGAAGCGGTCCCGGAAGGCCTGATCGATCACGCTGGTCTTCATCACCGCCGATTCGAACAGATTGCCGCTCATAACCACATAGCCGGCGGCGGGTTTGATCGGCTGATCCCAGGCGCGGATCACATCGCGGTCCGGCTCCGCCACGCCCGCCAGGTTCTCGGCATAGGTCTTGCCGGTGACGGTGCGCACGCTGCCATCGATGCGACCGGCTTTCAGCAATTCCCTCATCACGCCGGGAATGCCGCCGGCGCGGTGGAATTTCTCGCCGAGATAGCGCCCGGCCGGCTGGCAATCCACCAGCAGCGGCACGCCCTCCCCCATCTCCTGCCAGTCATCGAGTGTGTGCGGAACGCCCATATGGCGCGCGATGGCGATCATGCTGATCGGACAGTTGGACGACGCACCAATGGCCGCCGCCGCCACCACCGCGTTGCGAAACGCCGTGTGCGTCATGATGTCCGACGGGCGAAGATTCTCATGCACCATGTCCACGATGCGCCTGCCGGTGGCATAGGCCATCTCGCCACGCTCGCGATACGGCCCCGGAATGGCGGCACAGCCCGGCAGCGACATGCCGAGCGCCTCGGCCAGCGAATTCATCGAAAGCGCGGTGCCCATCGTGTTGCAATGCCCGACCGACGGGGCGGAGGCACACACCATGTCCATGAACTGGTGATAGTCGATCTTGCCCTCCGCCAGCATCTTGCGCGCTTCCCAGACGATGGTGCCGGAGCCGGCGAGCTTGCCGCCATACCACCCATCCAGCATCGGCCCGCCGGACAGCACGATGGCGGGGATGTTGACGGTGGCGGCCCCCATCAGCATGGCGGGCGTGGTCTTGTCGCAGCCGGTGGTGAGCACAACGCCGTCCAGCGGGTAGCCGTGCAGCACCTCCACCAGCGACAGATAGGCAAGGTTGCGATCCAGCGCCGCCGTCGGCCGCTTGCCGGTCTCCTGGATCGGATGCACCGGGAATTCCAGCGGAATGCCGCCGGCATCGCGAATGCCGTCACGCACACGGGTGGCGAGGTCGATATGGTGGCGGTTGCAGGGCGACAGATCCGAGCCGGTCTGCGCGATGCCGATCACCGGCTTGCCGGATTGCAGCTCGCCGCGCGAGAGGCCGAAATTGGTGTAGCGCTCGACATAAAGCGCCGTCATGCCCGGATCATGCGGGTTGTCGAACCACCGCCGGCTGCGCAGACGCGGGCGATAATCAGCATGGTCGTCTGACGGATGGTCCATGGTAGCGTTCCCGGGTGTATGTTGGGTGGCAGGGTGAAACCTGCCGCAGGGCGCTGTCAATCGCAGCCACGGACCAGCATGGCGCGGCAAATGCACAAAATATCCGAACAATTCTATAAGCGAATGATTTGTCTTTGCTGCGCTGCGATGCTAGATCACGAGCGAGTGAAGTATCATGATCGCCGCAGGGTCGATCAGCCGGAGCGCCAGTTCTTGATCAACGTCTCGCGGCATGCAGTCTGGCTGACCATGACAGTGATTGTGCTGGCACTTGTGTCATCCGCTTCACGTCCGGGCCGGGCCGACACCGCCGCTCCTGCCAACACATCCGCGTCACCCGCGGTCCAGTCCGCCCGCGGATTGGCTGCCCTTCTGATCGACAAGGCCAAGTTCTGGTCGGGGCATGGCCGCGCCGATGATGCCGCCAGCAGCGTCCAACGCGCCTTGCAGCTCGACCCGACCTATGTGCCGGCGCTCGTCATGGCGGCACGCATGGCGCTGGATTCTGGAGATGCGAAAAGTGCCGAGGCCTATCTGACGACGCTGAAGCGTGTGGCGCCCAACGATCCGGAGCTGGCTCTGCTGACGGATCAGCAGGCGATGGAACCGGCCCGGGCACGTCTGCTGGCCGAAGCTCGAACCCTGGCCCAGCAAGGGCATGGCCCGCAGGCGATCGCCAAATACAAGGCGTTGTTCGGCAACAAGACACCGCCTGACTCACTGGCGCTTGAATATTATCCGCTCGTGGTGGGGGCATCACCGCAAGGATCGGTCGAGGCGGATCAGGCGCTGGATGCGATGGAGCAGATCGCCAATGCTCACCCGGAATCGCTGGCCATTCAGCACGCCTATGCGCATGCCCTGACCTTTGACGAGGAACGGCGCGGCGATGGCGTGGATGTTCTGGCCAAGCTGGCGCAGAACCCGGCCATGACCCGGGAGGTGACTCCGGAATGGCGTCAGGCGCTGATCTGGTCCGGCGCATCGATCAGGTCGCGCGATCAGCTCGACATCTATCTGCAGACCCATCCGAGCGACCCCGAGCTGGATCAGCTTGAGGCACGCATGCAATCGGAACTGCCGACGCGCTCGCTGTTCAAGCAGATGCAGGCGAACCAGGCGTTGAACGAGGGCAACATCGCCGACGCGGCACAGCTCTACAGCGACTCCTATTCGTTGGATCACGCCAATCTGGACGCGCTGGTGATGGTCGCGGCCTTGCGGCTGCAACAGGGCCGGGTGGCGGAATCCGACCAGTTGCTCGCCAAGGCCATCGCGGCGGCACCGGAACGCCGCAACGAGTTCCTGGCCATGCTCGGCCGTGATCCGGCATCACAGAAAAAGGCCGCCGAGGCCGGCGCCAGGATTGCCAGCGAAGCCTTCGCCAAAATCGACACATTGGCCCGCGCCGGCAAATTCGCCGAGGCCGAGGCCCAGCTGCGGCACCTGATGGGCGATCACCCGGATGCCGGCAGCCTGATGCAGCTGGCGGATCTGCAGCGGCGCGGCGGTCATCCCGACCTCGCCCTGGCAACGCTGCGCCGCGCGGTGGAAACTGCCCCGGAGAACGGGGCCGCCAACATGACGCTTGGCTCCGCCCTGATCGGCGCCGATCAGCTGGAGCAGGCGCGACCCTATCTGGACAAGGCGGCCGCCATCTTCCAGCGCGGCGGAGAGGCGGCCAGCCAGCGCGCCCTGATGGGGGCGCAGGCCGAGTGGCATCGCAAATCGGCGGCGCGTCTGACCGATCCCGCCGCCCGTCTGGCAGAACTGCGCCAGGCGATGCAGTCCGATCCGCAGAACCCCTGGTTGCGGCTGGATGTGGCGCGCACGCTGCAACCAACCGACCCCGAGCAGGCGCGCGAGGTGATGGCGCCGGTGGTGCAGGCGGCCAATGATCCGGCCTCCGCCACCAACGGGCAGGCACTGGAGGCGACCTTCATCTGGGCCAGGCTGCTGGGCGATGATGCCAGCGCGGAGGCTCTGGCCGCCATGGTGCCGCAGGCCCAGCGCAGCCCGGCCATGGCGGAGGCGATCCAGCAGGCCCTGATCCGCAAGCAGCTGGCTTCCGCCCAGAAGCGCACCAACCCGGCACTGGCCATGCTGCGCCTGGCCGCACGCCCCGATCCCACGGGCGTGCGCGGCAGCATGATCGGCCCAGCGCTGGCGCGGCTGCAGGGCGGGGTTGGGCTGCAGCAGGCGCTGGAGGGCGGCCTCGCCGCAACACCGCCGCCGGCCACGGCAACACGGCTGCGCTACGCCTATCTGCTGCTGGGGGCCGGGCAGACCGAAGCCGCGAAATCCATGGTGGCCCCTTTGGCTGATGCGAGCCTGTCCGAGGCGCAGCGCCATGATCTGGCACAGCTGTCAGACCAGATCACGCAGACCGATGCCCGACTGGCGTTGGAGCGCCACGATCCGAACAGGGCGGCGGCTTTGCTGGCCCCGCTGGTGGCGCGGGGCGACGGCGATGCCACGCTGCAACTGCTGCAGACGCAGGTCGATCTCGCCCGCGGCAAACCCGCTGACATGCTGGACCGTGTGGTGGCGCTGAGCCGGCAGAACCCCGCCGACATGCAACGCCGCAACATCGCCATCAACACCGCCCTGGCGGCGGGGCGGACCGAAATCGCAGCCACCCTGGCCGCCGAAGGCCTTCAACTGGACCCCGCCAATGTCGGCTTGCTGATGCAGGCCGCCCAGGTGGAACGCCAGCGCGGCCATGAGGCGGCGGCGATGCAGCTGTTGCTGCGCGCGCGGGACGCCCGCAGCAAGGCGATTGCCGCAGGCGCCGGCTGAGCCCTGCTACTTGGCCATATGGACGAAGCGCACCGCGTTGTCGTCCTGCACATTGGCCTCGTAGCTGAGCCCCGCCTTGGTCGCCCAGGCGTGTTTCTGCCAGTAGAGCGGGATGATGCCGACATCCTGGCCCACGGCAAGCCGCGTGGCCTCGGCAAACAGCGCGTTGCGCTTCGCCTCGTCAAACTCGCCCAGGCCCTGTGCCAGCAGGGCATCGAATTTCGCGTTGGAATATTGGGTGCGGTTGGAGCCACCCATGCCGGTGGCCACATTGCGGGTGGCGAGCAGCGATTTCAGCCCCTCCGACGCGTCAGGCGAAGCGCTGTTGTAGGCCCACAGAAACAGGCTGAATTTCTGGGCCGCCGCCTGCCCAATGATAACGTTGAACGGCATCGACACCACGCCGTTGATATGCAACCCACCGCGGGTCAGCATCTGGCCGATCGCCTGCAGATCGGCGCTGTCCTCTGGGAAACGGTCATTGGAGGAATGGATGGTGAGGCCGAAGCCGTTCGGATAGCCGGCCTCGGCCAGAAGCTTCCTGGCCCCGTCAATATCCAGCACATCCGGCTTCAGATCATCGGCATAGCCACCCTGACCGGGCGGCACGATCTGCCCCGCCACAACACCCTGCCCGCCGGCCACACGATCGACCAGCAGCTGACGGTTGATCATCCGGGAGATCGCCCGCCGGATGCGGACATCGGCCAGCGGGTTCTTCTCCAGCGGCTTGCCGTCCAGATCGGTTGCAAACGGCGTCACCGGGCGCGGGCTGTCGATGGCGAGGAAGGTGATGCGGTTGGTCAGGCCCGACCAGACTTTCAGCTCCGGATGGGCGGTGATGGTGGGGATGTCGTTGGGCGGAATGCCGTCGATCACGTCCACCGCCCCTGACAGCAGCGCGGCCATGCGCGCTGCCGTGTTGGTGATGAAACGCAGCGTCACATGGTCGAACTCGGGCTTGCCGCGCCAGAAGCCGGGATAGGCCTCAAGCTCCACCCGGTCGCCGCGCTGCCAGGAGACAAAGCGGTACGGGCCGGTGCCAAGCGCCGCCTTGCCGGAGTTGAAATCCTCGGTGGAGGCGTTGGCAGCCGCCTTCTTCGAGACGATGAACACATTGCCGATCTCGTCCATCAGCAGCGGCTTCGGCTCCTTGGTGTGGACGATGATGGTGAGCGGGTCCTTGATGTCGATGTGATCGACCGAGGCGACCGAGCGGGTCCAGGGGGCGGCGGCGCCGATCAGGTGGTTGGGCCGGTCGAGCGAGAACACCACGTCTTCCGCGGTGAACGGCGAGCCGTCCTGGAAGGTGACCCCCTTCTGCAGATGGATCTCCCAGGTGAGCGGATCGAGCGCCGTCCAGGATGTGGCAAGGCTCGGCACCATGCTCTGATCCGCCTTCATATCCACCAGGCGGTCGAAGATGTTCTGTGCGGTCGAGACGTCGTTGCCGGCATCGTTGAAATGCGGGTCGATCGCCGCCTGCTCGGTGCCGCGGGCGAAGATCAGATCCCGCGCATCGGCGGGTGCGGCGGCGGCAAGCAGGCTCAAGGCGAGAAGCGTGGCGCGCATGGCGGGCTCCAGCATCAGGAAGTGGCGATAACGCAGCCCAGAACGTCGTTGAGGGCGGCAAGGTCCATCGGGTGGTCGCTCTCGTTGGACACCGCGAGCACGCGTTGCGCCCCGCGCAGGATGAACACGCGCTGGTCGGACGCACCGGACAGCCAGGCCGCATCCGGCGGCAGAGCGGGGAATTTGCGATCGGCGTTGGTCCAGAACGTGGCGGCGTAGCTGGTGCCGGCGTGGCAGGCGTCGAGCGCGTACTGCACCCAGCCTTCCGGCAGCAATCGCTCGCCGTTCCACACACCGTCCTGCAGATAAAGCACGGCAAGCTTGGCCCAGTCGCGCAGCGTGGCGAAGGCCGAGCCAGAGGCCACCAGATTGCCCGCGATGTCGCCCGACATACGATAGCTCGCCATGCCCAGCAGATCCGGCAGCAAGCCGTAGAGCGTCTGGTGATAGGGCAGGCCGCGCACCTCGATCCGGTCGCGCAGAATGGCGCCCAGCGCGTTGATCCCGGCATTGATGTAGCGGAACACCGCACCGGGGCGGGTGGCCACGATATTGGCCTGGGCGGCGGCAAAGCAGTCGATCGCATCCATGTAGACGGATGAGCCCTCGAAGCCGATATGCGTCTCGCCGCTGCCATCAAAGCAGGGCAAGGCCAGGCCGCTGCGCATGCGCAGCAGGTCATCGAGGGTGATCAGCGCATGAATGCCCCGCGGATCACGCCAGGCCGGCACCGGGGCGCGGGCATAGACATCGGACAGCCAGCCCAGCTGCAACATCCGGCCGATCAGGCTTCCAGTCATCGACTTGTTCATCGACCAGCTCGGCGTCACCCGATCGGGCGACCCGCCGGCACCGTAGCGCTCGAACAGCACGCGCTCTGGACTTGCGATCAGCAGGCCATAGACGCCGGGGGAGGCTGCCATGAAATGCGCCACGGCGCGGGCCAAGGCCGCATCCGGTGCGGCCGGCGCGGCCACGTCATCCCCCAACGGCCAAGGCTTGCCTGCCTGCGGTGCGGCGCGGCGGATCGGCGACGATGTCACACCGGCCGGTGTCGAGGTGCCGGTGACAATCCCGCCCCAACCTTCCGGCGCCGCGGCCCCGCCGATCACAGGCGGGCCGAAGGCGGCATCGGTCCAGTTGGCCCGCACCGAACGGCTGGTCGCATCGAGGCTGAAGCTGATGTCACCGCGCGCGAGCGCCGCTTCCAGCGCCGCGCGGCGTGGCGCGCTGTCCAGGAACGCATCAAGCGGGCTTGCCGGTGGAATGCCGCGCAACCTCAGCCGGCCGATCGCGTCCGACCACGCCAGACCACTCACCAGCGTCATGTCGGCAAGGCGTTTGGCGGCATGGTTCATCTCACGCAGACGCAGCGCCGCCTCGGTGTTGTCATGCACCCAAGGGTCAGGCAGGCCTGGCGTGCCATGCGGAATGAACGGTTTGCGGCTGTCCACCGTGCCCTCGCCCTCCGGGCGCAGCCAGGCGCGATGGAATCGCGGCGGCATGGCGCCGGCCGGCGTTGTTGGGGGCTTGGACATGTCGTTTCTTCCCGGCAGGCTTTATTGCAGTGGATTTGCGCCCTTTACGCCAGTGTTTGCCGGAACAGCCTGGATCGCAACCCCTGAAATCAGCGCCCCGCCACCACCAGCAGCACACCGGCCACCACCAGCACGAGCCCGGCCACATCGGCCCGGCGCAGCGTCTCCTTCAGGTAGAAGCGGCTGAACAGCAGGGTGAACACCATCTCGACCTGCCCCAGCGCCCGCACCAGCGCCACGGGGGCCGAGGCAAAGCCGAAGAACCAGCAGGCCGAGCCGCAGGCGGACAGGGTTCCGACCCAGGCCGAGCTGCGCCAGGTGGTGAAGGCGAGGCGAAACTGCTCCGGCTCACGCGCCAGCAGATAGCAGCCCTGCATCAGCGTCTGCAGCGCGTTGGTCACCACCAGCGACAGCAGCGCGGCCACCACCAGATCGCCATCCCCCAGCCGATGCGAGGCAACGCGGATGGCAAGGCCCGTGGTGGTGAAGCAGAACCCGGCCCCCAGCCCGCACAGTGCCGCCGGTTGGATGGTGGCGCGCAGCAATTCGCCGGGTTTCAGGCCGCGCCCGGCCAGCGACAGCACCAGCACGCCGATCACCCCGATGCCGATGCCTGCCAGCGCCAGCCTGTGCAGCGCCTCGCCCAACACGATGAAGCCGATGATGGCGCCCTGCACCGACTCGGTTTTCGAATAGGCGGTGCCGACGGCAAAGTTGCGATAGCCGAACGCCATGATCAGCAGCGAGGTGCCGATGATCTGCAACAACCCTCCCGCGGCGCAGAGCAGCACGAAACCACCATCGACCGCTGGCAGGCCCGATCCGGTCACGCCGCAGGCCAGGGTGAGGAACAACAGCCCCGAAGGCAGCGCGTAGACATAGCGCACGAAGCCAGTGGCATTCACCCCAAGCCTGCCGCGCAGCTTCTGCTGCAGGGCGGTGCGCCAGGTCTGGAACAGGGCGGCGGCCAGGGTGACCGGGATCCAGGCCTCGATCATGGCATGCTCAGACGCGGTTGCGGCGGATGATGCGCTTGCCCTCGGAGACCTGCCAGGCGATCAGGCCCGGAATGCCCACGCAAAGCTCGCGCACCCGCTTGGCCATCGAGAGTGCGATCGCAAAGTCCGGATGGATGTGAAACAGGCCGCAGACCAGGATAAAGCCGGCCTCCTGCACGCCAAGCGCCCCGGGCACCACGAAGCCCGCGCTGCGGGCGGCCATGCCGAGGCTTTCGATTGCCAAAGCCTCGCTCCACATCGGCTGCAGGCCCAAGGCGCGCAGCACCAGCCAGACCTCCAGCGTGCCGAGCGCCCAGGCCAGAAGATGAACCGCGAAAGCCTGCGCCAAAGCGCGGCGGTTGTCCTGCAGGCGCATCAGCTCGCTGTGCAGGCCGCGCACCGAGTCCATGGTGAGCGAGGGGAACACGCGCTGCAGCCGGCCGATAAACGCCTCGATCAGCCGCAGCAGGCCGGCGCGCTGCGCGATGACAAAGCCGATCAGCCCCAGCAGCATGGTGACCAGCCCGCCTTCCACCCATGGCACCCAGCGCTGATCCGAGCTGATCGCAGCCAGGGTGGCGATGCCGATCATGGTCCAGGCGAACTGGGTGAAGGCCTCCACCGTGAGATCGAGCGTGGTGCCGGCCCCGGCGAGCGCGCCCGCGACACCGCGCTGGGTGAGCATGCGGATGCCGACCAGATTGCCGCCCATCTGCGCCACCGGCAGCAGAGAGTTCACCGCCTCGCGGATCCAGCGGATGCGGAAATACACGATCATCCGCGGCCGGCGTTGACCCACCGAGATGCGCCAGGCGATGGCGGAGAGGTAAAGCTGCACCGCGTGCAGCGCCAAGGTGAGCGGGATCACCCAGATCACCTCGCGCACCTCATGGCCGATCGCCTGGGCGCCGAACCAGCTGACCAGGGCAATCACCGCACCGCCGCCGAGGGTGATGGCGAGCAAGGCGAGTTTCATGACGGGGAGATCTTGCGGGGCTGTGTGCTGGGCATGGCTGCTGCGGTGTGGCGCGCAGGCCGGGCCCGTGTCAAATGGGCATACTGCCCATCCACCGCATCGGAGCCATGATGCCCATCCTGCGCCTGCACAATGTTCTGACCCGACGCCGTGAGGTGTTCACGCCCGCCGATCCGGCGCATGTGCGCATGTATGTGTGTGGGCCCACCGTCTATGACCGCGCCCATATCGGCAATGGGCGCGCCATCGTGGTGTTCGACGTGATGGCACGGCTGCTGCGGGCGCTGTATCCGCGCGTGACCTATGTGCGCAACGTCACCGACGTGGACGACAAGATCAACGCGCGCGCCGCCGCCAGCGGCATCAGCATCGCCGAGGTGACGGCCACCACGCTGCGCGACTTCCATGCCGACATGGCGGCCCTGGGCGCTTTGCCGCCGGATGTCGAGCCGCGCGCCACGGACAACATCACCCAGATGATCGAGATCATCGAGCGGCTGATCGCCTCCGGCCACGCCTATGCCGCGGAGGGCCATGTGCTGTTCTCGGTTGGAAGCTTTGCCGAATACGGCAAATTCTCCGGCCGCAGCCCGGAGGATCTGCTGGCAGGGGCGCGCGTCGAGGTTGCGCCGTACAAGCGCGATGCCGGGGATTTCGTGCTGTGGAAGCCATCCGAGGACGATCTTCCGGGTTGGCCCTCACCCTGGGGCCGCGGCCGGCCGGGCTGGCATATCGAATGCTCGGCCATGTCCTGGCGCTATCTGGGCGAGACCTTCGATCTGCATGGCGGTGGCACCGATCTGCTGTTCCCGCATCATGAGAACGAGATCGCGCAATCGATCTGCGCCTTCCCGGGCAGCCGGTTCGCCCGCTACTGGGTGCACAACGCCATGCTGAATGTCGACGGGCAGAAGATGAGCAAGTCCCTCGGCAATTTTTACACGGTCCAGCAGGTGCTGGAATGGGCGCCGGCCGAGGCGATCCGCATGCTGCTGCTGCGCGCACAATATTCGCAGACGCTGGAATTCTCCCGCGAGGGTCTGGCCGAGTGCAAACGCGATCTGGACCGGTTCTACCGCGCCCTGGAACGTCACCCGGGCGCCGAGAAGACCGCCATCCCCGACAGCGTGATGGAGGCGCTGTGCGACGACCTGAACACGCCGCTTGCGTTCTCCGCGATGCACGCCCTGGCCGACGCCGCCTTTGCCGGCAACGCGCAGGCCGCGGCCGGATTGCAGGCTTCGGGCGATCTGCTCGGCCTGCTGCAGGTCTCCCCGGCGGACTGGTTCCGTGGAGGCGATGACGCAGCCGAGATCGACGCCCTGGTGCAGGCGCGCATCGATGCGCGCAAGGCGCGGGATTTTGCCCGCGCGGATGCGATCCGCGCCGAGCTCGATGCCCGCGGTATCGTGCTGGAGGATGGTCCCGCCGGCACGATCTGGCGCCGCCTCTGATGACGGGACGTGACGGCGGCGCACCGCTGGAGAGGCTGGGCAATGCCCCGGTGGTGGTGCTGGTGCGCCCGCAGCTGGCCGACAATATCGGCGCCACCGCCCGCGCCATGGCCAATGGCGGGCTGTTCGACCTGCGGCTGGTGGCCCCACGCGATGGCTGGCCGCAGGAACGCGCCTGGCGCACCGCCTCCGGCGCGGATCGCATCCTCGACTGCGCCAGCCTGCATGACAGCGTGGCCGATGCGGTGGCCGATCTGCATCACGTCTACGCCACCTGTCCAAGACCGCGCCACATCGTGAAGCCCGTGCTGACGGCCCGGGGTGCTGCCGCCGAGATGCGCCAGGTCTGCGCGCGCGATCTGAAGGTCGGGCTGCTGTTCGGCCCCGAACGCGCAGGGCTGGACAATGACGACATGGCCTGTGCCGACGCGCTGGTGCGGTTTCCGCTCAACCCCGCCTTCATGAGCCTCAATCTCGGCCAGGCGGTGCTGGTGATGGCCTATGAGTGGTGGATGGCGGAAGACCAGACGGTGCCGCGCCGGCTGATGACCAACGAGACACGGGTTGCCACCAAGGGCGAGCTGGAGAATTTCCTGGGCCATCTGGTGCGCGAGCTGGATGATTGCGGGTTTCTGCACAACCTGCCCAAGCGGCCCGGCATGGTGCGCAACATCCGGCATTTCTTTGAGCGCGGGGAAGTCACCGAACAGGAGTTGCGCACGCTGCACGGTGTGGTCAGCGAGCTGGCGCATGGTCACGCACGGCGCGGTCGACAGAAGAACGGCAACTGACCTAGGCTTGCTGAAAAACAAGGGGAGGTTTTGATGCTCGATCGTCGTTTCATGCTGAAGAGCAGCGCGCTGGCAGGACTTGCCGCCTCTGCGGCTGTGGTCTCACCCTCAGAGGCTGCCGAGGCCGCGATCTGGAGCAAGAACTACACCGCAACCAAGCCAGGCGCGGACGGCAGCAAGGTGGAACTTGCGGTCTATCGCAAGCGCCTGGGCGCGCCGGATGGCAAGAGGCGGCCGGTGCTGTTCCTGGTGCACGGCTCCTCCGCCTCGGGGCTTCCGACCTATGATCTGCAGATCCCGGGTCGGGACGATGTGTCGCTGATGAATGTCTGCGCGCGCTGGGGCTATGACGTGTGGACGATGGACCATGAGGGCTATGGCCGCTCGTCTCGCACCACCGGCAATTCCAATATCGCAAGCGGCGTGGAGGATCTGAAGGCGGCCAACGACCTGGTGATGAAGGAAACCGGGGTCGAGCGCATGCACATGATGGGCGAAAGCTCCGGTGCGTTGCGGGTCGGCGCCTTTGCCATGGCGCGGCCGGAGCATGCCGGACGGCTGGTGCTGCAGGCCTTCACCTATACCGGGTCAGGCTCGGGCACGCTGTCCAAGCGGGCGGAGCAGGCCGAGTTCTACCGCACCCATAACCGCCGGCCGCGCGATGCCGGGATGCTGAATTCCATCTTCACCCGCGACAAGCCGGGCACCACCGATCAGGACGTGATCGATGCCTTCATCAAGGCGGAGATGCCGTTCGGCGACAGCGTGCCGGCGGGCACCTATTTCGACATGACGGCCAATCTGCCGGTGGTGCATCCAGACCGCGTGTTGTCTCCGGTGCTGCTGGTCAGCGGGCAGTATGACGGGATCGCGGCGCTGGATGACATCTGCAACTTCTTCCAGAAACTGCCCAACGGGGACAAGCAGATCACCATCGTGCCGGGGGCGGCGCACACGCTGGTGAGCAGCAAGCAGCGCTTCACCTTTTGGAAAATTCTGCGGAACTGGTTGGAACGCGACCAGACGGTCTGACCCGTCTCAGGGGCTGGCCAGCAGCGCCAGGGCTGCTTCCGGCCCCTGCAGGATTTCGATCACCCGGGCCAGGGCCACGCGGTTTGCGGCTGGGACCGGGATGCGCGCCAGTGTTTCAGCGGCCTTGTGCAGATGCTGCTCGTAATAGGCGGTGGTGCCGAAATGGCGGCTCACCGCCTCAAGCTGGCGCAGCTCCCTGGCCACATCCTCGGCCGCCTGCCCGGTTGGCGCTGCCGCATGGCCTGTGGAGGGTGGAAGCAGGTTTGCGTTCAACAGCCCGGTGAACCGGTTGCGGCAGGTCTCGCCCAATCGGCGGCGCAGCTCGGCGATATGCTTCCGGCGCAACGGCCGACCGGCAGGGCCGGACTGGTCGAGGGTCTCCAGCAGATCGGCGCAGCTGGCCAGGTTGCGCGCGTCCAACGTTGCCGCATCCCGCGTGATGGTGCTGTCGATGTGCTCAAGCGCAGTGTCCAGCGCCGATTCGGCGGCAAGCCGCGCGGTGGCACCGTCGGGCACGCCCTGGGCCGCGATGAGCACAGCCTCGGCACCGGGCAGACGTGCCAGCAAAACGCAGATCAGCATGCCCAGGCAGCGCACCGGCAGGTTTGGGTCCATTCCCGGCGCCGGCGCCGGGAGCCGGTTGACCGCGCGGGACAGGCAGGAGCGGATGGCGATGCTGCGCTGATGGGAGGAGGTGGTCTGCGGATCCAACGCCACCAGCAGCTCGATCGTCGCGGCCTCGGCCAGCACGGCTGACAGCGGGCGGGCGACGTTGAAGTAATCGGCCGCCGCAAGCCCTGTCGTGGCCGACCAGTCAACCGCCACGGCGCTGTGTGACAGCACACGGGACGCGGCTGCCCAGAGGGGGCGGCCAATGGCAATCAACCGGTCCGGATCGCGGCTGAGCGAGGGGTCGAGATCGGCTTCGATCCTGCCACACAGATCAGGCTCTGCCTGGCGGATCTGGTTGGCCAGACTGGCGAGCGCGCTGCGCGGCAGGGCAAGCGTGGTGCGGCGCCAGAGGGTTGTTGCGGTGATCACCGGATCGGCGGGTTGAAACAGCAGGCGCGTGATATTCATCCGCCGCGGGGGACGGATCTGGCGCAGGCGCGGCCGCAGCGGGTCGATCAGCGCATCGGTGGCGCCCCGAACCGGCAGCGAGTCGACCAGCGAGACGATCTCGCACAGCTTGGGATCGGCCACCTGGGCCAGTGTCTGCTGCAGCTGGCGCAGCCCGCTGGTCTGTTCGGTCAGGCGCTGGAGCGAATCGGTGTTCATGCCGCCCCCAGCCATGCCATGCCGCGCACCTGCTCCAGCCTTGCCACGCGCTCACTGGTGGCAAGCAGCCGGTGATCGATCACCGGGAAAGGCACAGCATCCGCCGGATCAGGGGCGTGCGGGGCAAGCGCAGGCAACGCCGGGGCGCCGGGCTCACCCAGCCATTCCGCCACCTCCTCGGGCAGGATGGGCAGCAGCCCCGCCATGTCATGCAGCGCCTGGGTGCGTGACATGATGGACGGTGCGGCCCGCCAGCAGCGCAGAATCTGCGGCCAGCCATCCAGCAGCCAGACGGGGCGGGACAGGATGTCATCAACGCCCACAGGGTCTGCGAGGCTTGCATGCAATGTGCCGCACAAATCCTGCAGGCGCTCGCGGGCGGCATCGAGCAAGGCCTGCCCCATGCGGGTGGCCAGATCGGCTGCGTGCACGGTTATCGCGGCGTTGCGCGTGGCGACCGCCAAAGCCGCCTCCGGGCTGGCGCTTCGCCCCAGGCCAGACACGATCGCGGCCGTCTGAGTCTGGCGGGACGGGTCCTCCGCCCAAAGCTGCAATTCCTGGCGCAACTGACCCAAGGACGCGATCATCCGGCCGGCGATGCCACCACCGGCACCAGCACCACCAGCACCCCCAGGGCCAACCGTGGCGGCAAGCCCTGCCATCTGGTCCAGACGATTCACCACGCTTCCGGGCGGATGATCCCACAGCCGCGCCAGCACGGTGAGGGCGGCAAGCCCCCGGACCTCCAGCTCCGCCGGTGTGGCTGTCTCCACCGGGGGCAGAGACGGTCCTTGCGGTTGCATCGTCGCTTCCACCTGCGCGGTGATGCGGCGCAACAAGCCGGCCCTGGTCTCCGCCAGACAGGCGGAAACCTGTTCAGCCTCCAGCCGCGCCTGTGCTGCGACCGCATCGCCCGCCAGGCCGCGTATGGCGATGTCGGTCGCAATCTCCGCCACGAGAGACGGGGTCAGGCCGCCCGGCCCGTCCGACCGCGCAGCTTCCTCCGCCAATGTCTGGCCGAGCACGGTGTCATGCATGGTGGGGCGGCAAAGCGATGTGATGTCCGCCCAGGGCAGCAGATAGACGCCGCGGCCACCAGACGGGTTGGGCACCAGCACCTCCATCTCCGCGCCGGTCCGCCGCAAGCGGGCTCCCAGCAGAAGCGGCGTGGTGAACGGAGCCGCAAGCCCGCGATCAGCAAAGCTGCGGGGACGAAAGCTTTGCAGCAACGGCAGGCTGGTGCGCGATGAGGCCACGGGAATCGTCCTGCAGGTCTAAGCCCCATGCTGCAGGGAAAAGATTAAACAAGCGTTGCCAGGCGAGGTGCCACGCAGCCCACGCCGACGCCCTGGATCAGCGCCCGGTCCAGCTTGGTTTGCGCTTCTCGCGAAACGCCTGCACCGCATTGTGGAAATCCTCGGTGTCCGCAAAGCGGTTCACCGCCGTCTCCTCCTCCGCCGTCACCGGCAGCTTCCCGCGCAGACGTTGAATGGCGGCCTTGTGGAAACGCGCCGACAGCGGCGCCCCCTCGGCGATGCGCTCCGCCAGGGCACGCGCCTCCTGCTGCACGCTGCCATCTTGCACCAAGCGCGACAGCAAGCCCTTCTCATAGGCTTCGCGGCCGGAAAAGATGCGCCCCTCGATAAAGATCTCGGCCGCCACCGCACTGCCGACCATGGCGATCACCGGGTCCATCTCGGCATAGGTGTAGTAAAGGCTTAGGTTGCGCGCGGTGATGCCGAATTTGAGGCCGTCTCCGCCCACCCGGAAATCACACATCGTGGCAATGCCGGCCCCGCCACCGATGCAATAGCCCTCGATCGCCGCCACCACCGGGTGCTGGCAGCGCCGTATCGCTTGCATGCCGGTGGAGAACGAGACGGCATAGGCGCATTCGGCCTCATAGGAGCCGCGCTCGATGTCGAACGCCTTGATGTCGGCACCGGAGGAGAACGCCTGATCGCCGGCACCGCGCAGGATCACGCAGCGCAGGCTGTCATCCGCCGACAGCGCCTGCATGGTGGCGCCAAGCCCGTCCCACATCGACCGAGTGAAGGCGTTGCGAACCTCCGGGCGGTCGAAGGTGACGGTGGCGATGGCGCCGTCGCGGGTGATCGGCAGGTTCGGGTGCAGAGCTTGGGTCATATCGATACCCTGTCATGCCGGCGGCAGATCGTCCATCGCGGGCCTGCCGGTCAGATGGCGCCAATGATGCCAGAGCAGGCGGGCGGCGAGCGCGCGGTGCGGGCGCCAGCGCTCCGCCAGCAGGCGCAGCGCACGTTCGCTCGGGCGCGTTTCGAGCGCGTGGAGCGCCATCGCGGCACCGGCCAGCGCCACGTCATTGGCGGGAAACACATCCATGCGCTGCTCGGCGAACAGCAGATAGACCTCCGCCGTCCAGCGCCCCAGGCCGCGCACCCGGGTGATGGCGGCAATCGCCGCCTCGTCGTCCAGCGCCGCGATGCCGGCCTGCGACAGGCTGCCCTCCACAAAGGCCTGCGCCAGGGACCGCGCATGCGAGACCTTGGGGCGGGACAGGCCAAGGCCCTGCAGCGCCTCCGGCGCCATGGCGAGGAGCCTGTGCGGGTCCAGCGGCGCCTCGTCCGCCACCATGCGCCGCCAGATGGCAGAGGCGGCGGCGTTGCTGATCTGCTGTGCGACGATCGCCTGCAGCAGCCCGGTGAAGCCACCGGGGCGGGTGCGCCAGGGCAGCTGCCCGGCGTCGGCCTCGATGGTGGCAAGGGCGGGATCGCGCAGCACGAGGCTTTGCAGGCCCACGCGGGCGATCAGCGGAATCTCGGTCATGCCAAGTCTGTGATCGCTGGGTCTGGCATGGAATGATCCTGGATCGGCGATGGTTTGTGACGATAGGCTGGATGGCTGTAGGGTGACAGCGGAGGGAGTGCCGCATGGAAACAGCCGCGTCGCAAGCTGCCAACGCGCCGCCACCGCATATTCTGGTGGTGGATGACGACCGAGAGATCCGCGATCTGCTCGCCCGGTTTCTGGAGCGGCACGGGCTGCGCGTGACCGCGGTGCGCGATGCGCGTGAGGCGCGCCGCGCCCTGCCGCATGGGCATTTCCAGATGGTGGTGCTGGATCTGATGCTGCCGGGAGAGACCGGCATGGATTTCGCCCGCTGGCTGCGCAGCCCCGCCAGCGGCCATGCCAGTATCGGCCTGGTGATGCTGACCGCGATGGGCGAGGAGACCGACCGCATCATCGGGCTGGAGCTGGGGGCGGACGACTACGTGCCGAAACCCTTCAACCCGCGTGAATTGCTGGCCCGCATGCGCGCCGTGCTGCGCCGCACCTCCGACACCGCCCGCCCCGCCGATGCCACGCAGCCACGGCTGATGCGCTTCGGCGGCTGGACGCTGGACCCCGCGCGGCGGCGGCTGCTGAACCCAGATCAGGTCGAGGTTCCGGTCACCGGCGGGGAATATGATCTGTTGCTGGCGCTGGTGGAACGCGCCAACCGGGTGCTGACCCGCGACATGCTGCTCGATCTGCTGCGTGGCCGCCAGGCCGGGCCGTTCGACCGCGCCATCGATGTCGCGATCAGCCGGCTGCGGCGCAAGCTGGAGGACAATGGCCGGCACGCGCAGATCATCAAGACGGTGCGCGGCGGCGGCTATGTGCTGGCCGCCGAGGTGGAGCGGCTGTGACGATCTGGCCGCGCAGCCTCGGCACCCGCACGGCCGCCGTGATGATGCTGATGCTCGCCACCGTGCAGATCGTGGGTCTGACCATCCACGCGCTGGACCGCGTCGAATTGCAGCGCCTGGCGCAGACGCGCGATGTGGGGGTGCGGGTGATGAGCCTGTATCGCTCCGTCGCTCTCGCGGCGCCGGATCAGCGCGAGGATGTGCTGCAGGAGTTGGAGCGGCGCGGCACCGATCAGCGCGATGGCATGACGGCCGAATTGCTGCCGCACCCACCAGCCGATGAGGAACTGCCGCAGACACCGATCGGGCTGCGAAGGCCGATCGTGGTCAGCATGGGTCTGGTGCCGGTGCCCGGCCCGGCGCGGGCCCGTGACATCGTCATGCTGGGCAATTCCGATCAGGAGCGCCTGCTGATCGGCATGCATGTGCCGGACGGACCATGGCTGGTCATCCACATGCCGCTGCCGCCGCCACGGATCTGGCATTCGCGCAGCTTCCTGGTGGCGTTTGTGCTGATGACGGCGGCTGCCGCACTGATCACCTGGTGGGCGACCAGCCGGCTGACCGCGCCGGTGCGCATGCTGGCCAACGCGGCCGAGGCGCTGGGGCGCGACGTGCGGGCCCCGCCCTTGCCGGAAGACGGACCGAGCGAGATCGCGCTGGCGGCCTCGGCGTTCAACACGATGGCGATGCGCATCCGGCGCTTCGTGCAGGATCGCACCTTCATGCTGACCGCCATCGGCCACGATCTGCGCACGCCGATCACGCGGCTGAAGCTGCGCACCGAGTTCATCGATGACGAGGATATGCGCCGCAAGATGCTGGCCGATCTGGATGAGCTGGAGAGTATGGTGTCGGCCACCCTCGCCTTCGGCCGGGATGTGACGATCGATGAGCCGGTCAGCACCGTCGATCTGGCCGAGCTGGTGCGCACCGTGCTGGATGAGGCGGGAGACGGCAGGCCGGACCTGGCGGACCAGATCGGCTATGCCGGCCCGCATCATCTGCCGTTCCGCGGCCGGCCGGTGGCGCTGAAGCGGGCGCTGAGCAATCTGGTGCAGAACGCGCTGGCCTATGGCGGCAGCGCCCAGGCGACGTTGAGCTGTGCGGACGGCATGGCGCAGCTTCTGGTGGAGGATAGCGGCCCGGGCATTCCACTGGCCGAGCTGGACCGGGTGTTTCAGCCCTTCCATCGCGTGGAGGCCAGCCGCAACAAGGAGACCGGCGGCATGGGGCTGGGTCTGCCGATCACCCGCAACATCATCCGCGCCCATGGCGGCGATGTGGTGCTCGACAACCGGCCAACCGGTGGGGCACGGGCAACGGTGACCTTGCCGGTTTGAGCGCTGCGATGCGCCTCAGACCACCAGCAGGCCTCCAACGATGGCCAGGGTCGCCGCCAGGATCGGGCGCAGAACGCGGTCCGGCACGCGCTGGGCGATCTGGCTGCCCAGAATCACACCTGGAATCGACCCGATCAGCAGCGACATCAGCAGCCCCACATCCACCGAGCCGAGCCACCAATGGCCGACACCCGCCAGCAGGGTGAGCGGCACGGCATGGGCCACGTCCGATCCGACGATGGTGGCCATGCGCAGGCGCGGGTAGAGCACCAGCAGTGCCACCACGCCCAATGCGCCGGCTCCCACCGATGAGATCGTCACCAGCACGCCCAGAATGGCACCGGTGACAACCGTCAACAGCGAGATCTGCCGCACCGTCAGCCCATCCGTGACCCGCGCCATGCGCGACAGAATGAGGCGCCGCGCCAGCAGCGAGATCGCGGTCAGCACCAGCATCACGCCCAGGATATGCGAGATCATCCGGGCCTCGGCCGGTCCCATCAGCGCCCCTTTGGACAGCGCGTAGAGCGTGAGCGCCGACATCGGCAGGCTGCCCAGCGCCAGCAGGCCGGTGATCCGCCAGTTCACCGAACGATTGGCGCCGTGCACCAGCGTGCCCACCGATTTGGTGGCGGCCGCGTAGAGCAGGTCGGTGCCCACGGCCGCGGCGGGATGCACCCCGAACAGCAGCACCAGAACCGGTGTCATCAGAGACCCGCCGCCCATCCCGGTCTGCCCCACCAACAGGCCGACCATGAAGCCCGAGAAGGCGTAAAGCGGCTTGAATGCGGCGAGCAGGGCCATGTCAGCCTCCTGTTCCTCCGCCCCAGAATATCCATCGATGCGCAGCAATGCTATGGCGGGCGTATGACAGATCGCCCTTTTGCCCCCCTCCCCTCCCACAGCCCTCCGCCCGGCGCCGTGCCACAGGCGGCGCTGATCACCGGCGCTGCCCGGCGCATCGGGCGAGGGATCGCGCTGGCGCTGGCGTCTCGCGGCTTTGCCATCGCCCTGCATTGCCGCGACAGCCGCAGCGATGCGCGGGCAACCCAGGCCGAGATCGAGGCGCTGGGTGTGCGCTGCGTCGTGCTGGAGGCAGCTCTTGGCGACGAGGCGGCGGTGCGACGCCTGGTGCCACAGGCGGTGGCGGCACTCGGCCCGCTCGGCGTGCTGGTCAACAACGCCTCCACCTTCGAGCGCGACGAGGTGGAGGATGCGACGCGCGCCAGCTGGGATGCGCATCTGGAGCCCAATCTGCGCGCACCCTTCGTGCTGATCCAGGATTTCGCGGCCCAGCTGCCACCGGAGGCACGCGGGCTGGTGGTCAACATGCTCGATCAGCGCGTGTGGTCACTGACCCCGCATTTCGTGTCCTACACGGTCTCGAAAGCGGCGTTGTGGACCTTGACGCAGACCATGGCACTCGCCCTGGCGCCGCGCATCCGCGTCAACGGCATCGGGCCGGGGCCCACGGTGCCGAGCCCGCGGCAGAGCGAGGCGCAGTTTCTGGCGCAATGCGAGTCCGTGCCGCTGGGGCATGGCAGCTCTCCGGAAGAAATCGGCCACGCCGTGCTGGCCATGCTAGACTTGCCCTCACTGACCGGACAGATGCTGGCTCTTGATGGCGGTCAGCATCTGCAATGGAGCCCCGCGGGCCGCAGGCCTGCGATCGAGGAATAGACGCCGTGGAGACATCCCGCCTCGCTGACGCCGGACGCGCGCTGCGCCACGTGTTCATCCGCGACATGGTGCTGCAGGCCTCGATCGGCGTGTATGCCGCCGAACGGGAGCACACCCAGCGCATCCGCCTCAATCTTGATCTGTCGGTCGAGGATGAGGGCGCCCGGCACCTGTCCCGCCAGGCGGTAGGGCGCGACGATCTGGCCCGTGTGGTGGATTACGAGGCGGTGGCGAACCAGGCGCGCGGCATCGTGGCCAGCGGCCATGTGCAACTGGTTGAAACACTTGCAGAACGCATTGCCGACAGCATCCTGCAGGATGTCCGGGTTCACATGGTGCGGGTGCGTGTCGAGAAGCTTGACGTGTTCGCAGATGCAGCAAGTGCTGGTGTGGAAATCGAGCGGCGGCAGCGCTGATCGCCGGCGGATTTTGTCCACCGCTCACCAAGCTCTTCAATTTTTTCAAAAGCATGGCGGATTATTTTAAATTTGTGACGGCGTTACCATGGGAAAATTCAATAATTTCAATGGCTTGATTCATGTGCTCACAATTCGTGCAAACCGGGTTTCAAGGCGGTTTTCCGCGACCTGCCGCTCATCACCCAAGTCTTGCCCACAAACTTATCCACAGCTTTGGTGGAAAACTACGTCAGGCCCTGCTGACAGATTTGGCAACGCGCTTCGAACGGGTGATGCACAGGTTGACAGCCGGGAATAGACTGCAGCGATGACATCCGATCCTTCCCACTCCGAGACCACAGGCAAGCTGCGCGGTGTCACCGTGATCGAGCAGGCGCTGGAGACGATGCCGCTGTCGCCTGGCGTGTATCGCATGCTCGATGCGAAGGACGAGGCGCTGTATGTCGGCAAGGCCAAAGCGCTGCGCAAACGCGTGGTGGCCTACACCAAGATCGCGGCCCTGCCCGAGCGGCTGCGGCGCATGGTGTCCGAGACGGTGCGGATGGAGATCATCACCACCCACACCGAGGCGGAAGCGCTGCTGCTTGAGGCCAATCTCATCAAGCGCCTCAAGCCGCGCTACAACATCGTGCTGCGCGACGACAAATCCTATCCGTGGCTGGTGCTGCTGGAGGATCACCCCTACCCGCAGATCACCCGCAACCGGGGCCAGCAGACCCGCAAGGGCAGCTATTACGGCCCGTTCGCCTCGGCCTGGGCGGTGAACCAGACGCTGGGGGCGATGCAGCGCGTGTTCCTGCTGCGCTCCTGCAATGACAGCGTGTTCGCCAACCGCACCAGGCCCTGCCTGCTGCATCAGATCAAGCGCTGCTCGGCGCCCTGCGTGGGGCGGGTGAGCGAGGCCGAATATCAGGCCCTGGTGGATCAGGCGCGCAGCTTCCTGGGCGGCAAGGCCGGCCGGGTGCAGGAACAGCTGGCCCGCGAGATGGAGCAGGCGGCCGAGACGCTGGAATTCGAGCGCGCGGCGGCGCTGCGCGACCGCATCCGCGGGCTGACCTATGTGCAGGGCAGTGGCGTGATCAACCCGGCATCGATCGAGGATGCCGATGTGATCGCGGGCCATCAGATCGCAGGCGCCACCTGCATTCAGGTGTTCTTCATCCGCGGCGGGCGCAACAACGGCAACCGCGCCTTCTACCCCAGCCACACCAAGGCGGAGGAGACCGCCGAGGTGATGGCCGCCTTCGTGGCCCAGTTCTACGACGACAAGCCACCGCCGCCGCTGCTGCTGCTCAACCATGAACTGCCGGAGCAGGCGCTGCTGACCGAGGCGTTGAGCCTGAAGCGCGAGACGCTGAAGCTGCGCGGCAAGGTCGAGATCGCCATGCCCAAACGCGGCGAGAAGCTCGCCGTGGTGGAGCATGCGGCGATGAACGCGCGCGAGGCGCTGGAGCGCAGGCTTGCCGAGACCGCAGGCCAGGGCAAGCTGCTGGAGGCCGTGGCCACATTGTTCGACCTGCCGGGCCCGCCCTCACGCATCGAGGTCTATGACAACAGCCACATCATGGGCGCCAACGCCTATGGCGTGATGATCGTCAGCGGCGCTGACGGGTTCGACAAGAACGCCTACCGGAAATTCGCCATCAAATCGGTGCTCACCCCGGGTGATGATTTCGCGATGATGCGCGAGGTGCTGGAGCGCCGCTTCGGCCGGGCGCTGCGCGAGGGTCAGGAAGGCGGGCCGTCCTGGCCGGATCTGGTGCTGATCGATGGTGGCGCGGGCCAGCTCTCTGCCGCGCGCGCCGTGCTGGACGAGCTGGGTGTCTCGGATGTGAAGCTGGTGGCCATCGCCAAGGGGCCGGATCGGGATGCCGGGCGGGAGTGGTTTCACACTGACGGCAAACCCGCCTTCCAGCTGCCGCCGCGCGATCCGGTGCTGTATTTCCTGCAGCGCCTGCGTGACGAGGCGCACCGCTTTGCCATCACCACGCACCGGGCCGGCCGCAGCAAGGCGCTGGTGACCAGCGAGCTCGACGAGATTTCCGGCATCGGCCCCGGCCGCAAGCGCGCTTTGCTCAACCATTTTGGCTCGGCGCGCGGCGTGAAACAGGCAGGGCTGGCCGATCTGGAGGCCGCCCCCGGCATTTCACGCGAGACGGCGCGGCGCATCTATGCGCATTTTCATCCCGGATTCAGCCAAACCGGCTGAGCACGAGGCCCGATATGCTCACCGACCTGCCCAACCTTCTTACCCTCAGCCGCATTGCGGCGATCCCGCTGCTGGTGGCCTGCGTGGCCTGGGGCAAGCCGCTGGGCGATATTCTGGGATGCGCGCTGTTCGCAGCCGCGGCGATCACCGATTATTTCGACGGCAAGCTGGCGCGCGACCGTGCGCAGATCTCCGATCTCGGCCGCATGCTGGACCCGATCGCCGACAAGCTGCTGGTGGGGGCGACGCTGATGATGCTGGTGGGCATGGGCCGGGTCTCCACCTCGGGCCTGTATCCGGCCATCGTGATCATGTTGCGCGAGATCCTGGTCAGCGGCCTGCGCGAATATCTGGCGGGGCTGCGCATCAGCCTGCCGGTGACGCAGCTGGCAAAATGGAAGACCGGCGTGCAGATGGCTGCCCTCGGCACCCTGCTTGCCGGCGACACAGGGGCCGCGCTGATCGGGCTGGGGTGGCTGCCGGTCAGCCTGATCGGCGAAATCCTTCTCTGGGCCTCAGCGCTGCTCACCTTGGTGACCGGCTGGGATTATCTGCTGGCCGGGTTGCGCCACGCCAGTGCGGCGCCCAAATCCTGAGCCGGACAGCCTGGGTCTTGAGCTCAGCGCCGGCAAAGGGCACATTGCGGGCAACCATCAACCGAGGGTGTTTCGGCATGCGACAACTTGCTCTGCTTGGCCTGGTCCTGGCCCTGTCCGGCTGCGGCGCCCTTGAGAACGACTATGCCAGCAGCCCGCTGGACGGCGCTGGCGGCTTCATCGTCGACACGCACACCATCTACCGCAACCCGAACCGCCCGGTCAGCGAGGCCGCCAACGTGCAGCGCGCCATCGGCATGAAGCCTGCATCGAGCCCGTTGCTCGCCGAGGAAGGCAATGTCTGGCCCGGCCCGCTGCCGCCGAGCCTGACGATGATGGACATCGCCAACACGCCGGTGGACCCGAATTTCGGCACACCACGCGCCATTCGGACGCCGTAATCACCGCATGAAGCTGCTCTATTTCGCCTGGCTGCGCGAACGCGTGGGGCATGGCGAGGAAAGCGTGGCATTGCCCGTTGGCATCACCACCGTGGCCGAGCTGATCACATGGCTGCGTGGCCGCAGCCCGGGGCACGACATGGCCTTCGCCCATGGCCGGCTGGTGCGCTGCGCTGTGAACGAGGATTTCGCAACACCGGACACCGTGATCACCGACCGTGATGAGGTGGCGTTCTTTCCGCCGGTGACCGGTGGCTGATCCGGCCCTCATCGTCGTTCAGTCCGCGGATTTCAACGTCTCCGACGAGATCGCCCGCCTGACCGCGGGGCGCACCGATATCGGCGGCATCGGCAGTTTCATCGGCGTGGTGCGCGGCACCGCGGGCGGGCGTCCGATCACCGCGATGACGCTGGAGCATTATCCCGGCATGACCGAGCGGGCACTCTCCCGCATCGCCGATCAGGCGATCACCCGCTTCGATCTGCAAGGCGTCACGCTGATCCATCGCGTCGGTGCATTGGCGCCGGGCGACAACATCGTCCTCGTGCTGGCCTGCGCCCCCCATCGCAAGGCGGCGCTGGATGGCACCGCCTTTCTGATCGACTGGCTCAAGACACGCGCCCCGTTCTGGAAGAAGGAACGCTTCGCCGACGGCACCGAAGCCTGGGTGGACGCGCGGGAGGCCGATGACGCGGCGGCCAGGCTTTGGGGCGACCTGGCCTGATCCTGCCAAGCTGCGTCTCAGATCAGCCGGCGCAGGATCAGATAGGCCAAGGTGGAGGCGGTTCCGGTGAGCACCATGCCCCAGATCATGTCCACCACCGACACGAAGGCTGACCAGCCGGCAAGCGTTGCCAGATTGGTCATGTCATAGGTGCCATAGGCCACCAGCCCCAGCAGCACGCCGCCCCAAAGCGCGCGGGTCCAATCGTGATGGCCCAGCGCCGGGAACACGGCAAAGGCCAGAACGCCGATCACGTAGAGCAGGTAGAACCCGGCGGCGACCGGCAGGTTGGGCTGATCCAGCAGCAGGCCGCCGATGCGCGGCCGGTACAGGGCGTTGGTCGCCACGTTCAGCCATGCGAAATCCATAGCGAACAGAATGCCGGCGGTGACGAGATAGGCGATGGCGAGGCTGCGCATAAATAAGGCTCCTTATGTTGTTCCCGACATAGGATGTTCCACGCCAAACGTAACCCGCCACTTCATTCATTTCGATGAACGACAGGAGACGATGAACCCGTGATGGCGCACCGCCTCCTGGCATGGGACTGAACCGGCTGGCAGATCAGGCAGCCGTCAGCAATTCCACCTCGGCCGGCGATTTGCGCACCAGCGCCTCGAAATCACCCAGCAGCGTGCGGGTCACCTCACCGGGGGTGAAATGCATGTCGCCGATCTGGCGCACCGGCGTCACCTCGGCCGCGGTGCCGACCAGGAACACCTCGCTGGCTTTGGCGATCTCGTCCGGCATGATGTGGCGCTCGACCACCGTATATTGGCGGGCGCGTGCCAGGCTCATCACCACGCGGCGCGTGATGCCATCGAGGAAGCAATCCGGGGTGGGCGTGTGCACCTCGCCGTTGAAGACGAAGAACACGTTGGCGCCGGTGCCCTCGGCCACGTAACCACGCCAGTCCAGCATCAGCGCGTCGTTGAAGCCCTTCGCCTCGGCGGTGTGCTTGGCCAGCGTGCCGATCATGTAAAGACCCGCCGCCTTGCTCGCCGTCGGCGCCGTCTCCGGATGCGGGCGCTTCCAATCGGCGATGTCCAGCGTGACGCCCTTCATCCGGTCGTCGCCGAACAGGTTGGGCCAGGCCCAGGTGGCAACCATCAAATGGATCTTGGTCTGCTGCGCTGAGACCGAAAGCTGCTCGGTGCCGCGCCAGGCCAGCGGGCGCACATAGGCCTCGGTCAGACCATTTGCAGCGACCACGGCGCGGCAGGCATCGTCGATCTGATCCGCCGTGTAGGGGATCTCGAAACCAAGAATACGACCGGAGGCGATCAGACGTTCGGTGTGGGCGCGCAGCTTGAAGATGTTGCCGGAATAGGCGCGCTCGCCCTCGAACACGCCCGAGGCATAGTGCAGACCATGCGACAGGACGTGGATTTTTGCCTCGCGCCAGGGCACCATGACACCGTCAAACCAGATCAGGCCGTCACGGTCATCGAAAGGAACGAGCACCATTTCCACATTCTCCGCAATATTGTTGCTCTTTGCACCGCGACGCTAGTATGGTCAGCAAGATTGCGTCAATGATCCTGCCGCAAATGAGAGGTATGCCAGATATGCCCAAACGCAGGGCGCACGCCAAGGTCCCGCCACGCCAGACCGGACAGGTCGCGCCATGAGTGGCCTGCGCAACCCCGCCGCCCCGCCGCGCCCGGCCGTGCGGCCCGCCCCCGGGGCCACGCCCCACGCCTCGGTTCCGGCCGGCAGCAATCAGCTCTTCCTGCGCGAGGAGGAGATCCGCAGCGCGCAGGATCTGCTGTTCTTCGCCTATCGCGACTTCACCGCCTGCGCCGATCGCATCCTTGATGAGATCAGCCTCGGCCGCGCGCATCACCGTGCGCTGCATTTCATCGGCCGCAACCCCGGCCTGCCGGTGACCGACCTGCTCGCCCTGCTGCGCATCACCAAGCAAAGCCTGGCGCGTGTGCTCGGCCAGCTGGTGGAGGAGGGCTATGTGGCGCAGAACCCCGGACGCTCCGACCGCAGGCAACGCCTGCTGACGCTGACCGAAAAAGGCCAGACGCTGGAGCGCCGCCTGTTCGAGCAGCAGCGCGAACGCCTCGCCACCGCCTATCGCGAGGCCGGCAGCGCTGCGGTGGACGGATTCCGCCGGGTGATGCGCGGCATCATGGATGAGGCGGCGCGCGACTATATCGACGGCGCGGACACCGCCGCCCGCGCCCGCAAGGCGCCCTGATCATGCAGGAGGAATCGCTCATTCTGGTGGTGGACGACGATGCCCGCCTGCGCAGTCTGCTGCAGCGCTTCCTGGCCGAGGCCGGGTTTCGTGTCACCACCGCCGAGGATGCCAGTCAGGCGCGCGACCGGCTGCGCTTCCTGCAGCCGGAGCTGATCGTGCTGGATGTGATGATGCCGGGTGAATCCGGCCTCTCCCTGACCCAGTCGTTGAAAGCCGAACAACCCGCCATCCCGATCATCCTGCTGACCGCCGCCGGCGACCCGGAAGACCGCATCGCAGGCTTTGAGGCCGGGGCCGATGACTACCTGCCCAAACCCTTCGACCCGCGTGAACTCGTGCTGCGCATCCGCGCCATGCTGCGCCGGATCCCCGCCCCCAGCACGGCCCCGGAGCCGCCGATCGGCCCGGTGCAGCTCGGCCCGCTGACCTTCGACCCCGCCCGCGGCGAGCTGCGCGGTCCCGCCGGTTCGGTGCGGCTCACCGGCGGTGAGGCGGCGCTGCTCACCACCATGGCCACCCGCGCCCATGAGGTGCTGTCCCGCGAGGAGATCGCGACAGCCCTTGGCACCGACGAATCAAGCGAACGCGCGATCGACGTGCAGATGACACGGCTGCGCCGCAAGATCGAACAGGACCCGCGCGACCCGCGCTTCCTGCACACCGTACGTGGCCGCGGCTATGTGCTGAAACCCGGGATCTGACCCTTCATGCGCCTGCCCTTCGCGCGCCAGATCCAATCGGTGAAACGCTTCCTGCCACGCTCGCTGCTCGGCCGCTCGCTGCTGATCATGCTGGTGCCGCTCATCGTCGTGCAGGCCGTCGCATTGCAGCTGTTCTATGGCAGCAACCAGGTCGTGGTCTCGCGCAGGCTCGCCAGTGCGGTGGCCGGTGAGATCGGCTCGCTGGCCGACAGCCTGCAACGCTTTCCCGGCAACGCCGATCGCGCCTGGGCGATGGCGCTTGCCGTGCAGAACCTGCAACTTGCCCCGCAGTTCCAGCCCGGCGCCACGCTGGCCGCAACCGGGGAGGCAGGCCACCCGCCGAGCTGGACCATCCAGGGCAGCCTGGCCGCCGCGATGGACGAGATCGTGCACCGGCCGTTCCAGCTGGATTGGGACAGCAATGACGTGAACGTCGTCGTGCGCGTGCAGCTGGCCGATGGCGTGCTGGAAACCCAGGTGCCGCGCAAACGACTGTTCGTCAGCACCATCTATATCTTCGTGCTCTGGCTGGTGGGCTCGGCCGTGCTGCTGTTCACGGTGGCCGCCATCTTCATGCGCAACCAGGTGCGCGCCCTGCGCCGCCTGGGCGCCGGCGCCGAAGCCTTCGGGCTCGGACGCGACCAGGGCCCGATCAAGCCCGAAGGGGCCACCGAAATCCGCCAGGCCGCCACCGCCTTCAACCGCATGCAGGAACGCGTGCGTCGCTTCCTCACCCAACGCACCGCGCTGCTGGCCGGCGTCAGCCACGATCTGCGCACGCCGCTCACCCGGCTGCGCCTCGCCGTGGCGCTGCTGGAATCCCACCCCGGCCTGCAGGACGACGTGGCGGAGATGACCGCCGATATCGCGGAAATGGACCGGATGATCGACGGCTACCTCGCCTTCGCCCGCGGTGAGGGCAGCGAACAGGCCCAACCCACCGACCTCGGCCAGGTGCTGCTCGACGTCGCCAACAACGCGCGACGCGCCGGCGCCAATATCGCCCTCGACCCGCCCACCGATCTCACGATCTGGCTGCGGCCGGATGCCATGCGACGCGCCATCACCAACCTCGTCGACAATGCCCGAAGGCACGCCAGGCACATCTCCCTCAAAGTGCGCCACCAAGGCATGCGCGCCCTCGAAATCCTGGTCGATGACGACGGCCCCGGCATCCCCGCCGCCCAACGCGAAGCCGTCTTCCGCCCGTTCAGCTCAGGCGCCGCCGGCGGAACCGGCCTCGGCCTCACCATCGCGCGCGATATCGTCCGAGCCCATGGCGGCGAAATCCTGCTCGAAGACAGCCCCTCCGGCGGCCTGCGCGCACGGATCGTGCTGCCGGTGTGAGGATCGGGTCAGGTGAGGCCTGCGATCAGATGGCCTTCGGCCCGACCAGGGCTCCGCCCTGGACCGGCAAGGGCTTGTTGCCCTTGACCCATTTCTTTTGATCTCTGACGACACTGTGGGTGCGGACCGGCGAGGCGCCGGTCTGCACCCGTAGTGTCGTCAGAGATAAACGGATGCAGGTCCAGGACGGCAGTCCTGGTGGGTGCAGCGACTGTCTTGGCAGTCAAGCGTGTTTCCACGTCGTCCTGCTTTTCATCATGGCGTTGAGGACAGTGAGCAGCTTATGCATACAGGCGACGATCGCGACTTTTCGCGGCTTTCCTGCGGCGATAAGGCGTTGATAGAACTCCTTTAAGACGGGATTGAACCTGACGCCGACCCAGGCTGCCATGTAGAGCGCAGCTCGAACGGTTCCGCGACCTCCACGAATGGTTCGCTTTCCTCGAAACTGGCCACTGTCGCGGTTCATCGGCGCAATCCCAACCAGAGCCGCCATTGCACGTCGATCCAAGTGCCCCAGCTCCGGCAACTCAGCCAATAAGGTGCGGGCGACGACTTTTCCGATCCCTGGAACTGAAGTCAGAAGAGCCTGGTCCTCACACCACAACGGGCTCTCACGGATGGCATCATCGATGTCAGTCTCGAGGCTGCTCAGCTCTTTTTGCAACCAGGCCATATGCGCATCGAGGCGCTTTTGCACCCGCTTGGCACTGGCTGCCCGGCGCCTGTGTGTTTCGGCCGTGATCATCTCGACGATCTGACGACGTCGGGCCGCCAACTCTCCCAACAGCCGGGTGGCCTCGTCCGGCAGCGGCCGCAACGCCGGTCGGATGCGTTCGGCAAACAACGCAATCACCTCGGCATCCAACGCGTCGGTCTTGGCAAGCCTGCCGCAGGCGCGGGCGAAATCCCTGATCTGGCGCGGATTTACGGCCAGAACTGGAAGCTCGGCGCCTCCCAGCGTGGCGGTGACGATGGCCTCGAAGCCTCCTGTTGCCTCGAGCACAACAAGGCGCGGTGAGAGCTCGCGCAACTGGGTGACCAATTGATCCAGGCCGCCAGCATCACGAGCGACCGTCATACGCGTCCCAGTTGGCAGGATGTGAACGTCCAGTTGCTTCTTGGCGACATCAATCCCCACGAAAACATCAGGCAATGAAGATGTGTGTTCCATGATGACCCGTCCTTGCGGATGCGGGATCGGCCGAAACCGTCCCTGGCGACTGTTCGGGCTTAAACATAGAAAGCACAGGGGGCGCCGTGCTGCACCGCGGGCTCAAACGCCCAAGGGCAAGGCGGGCTCCCCCGTGCACCCGACTTCGTCAGCCTAAACGATCAGGCAGGCGTCAAGATACAAGGGC
>CAIYCW010000027.1 GCA_903924855.1 uncultured Rhodospirillales bacterium
CTGGGCGGGTCTGTTGGACGGGTCGCTGAAGGTGCGGCCGATGGTGCTGCCGGATCGGTTCCTGGAGCATGACGCGCCGGCGAAGCAGATGATCGATGCCGGGCTCACCGCCGCCGATATCGTGCGGAACGTGAAGACGGCTTTGGGACAACAGGCATGATCACCCGTCGCACCGTTCTGACGGCCCCTCTGGCGGTGGCGGCCGCGCCTGCCCTTGCGCAACAGGAGACGAACGGCGCGCAGGTCGCCATCACGACGTTGAACACCGGGCTCAGCCTGGTGATGAAGGCCGGCAAGACTCTGCCCTTCGCCCAGCGCATGGCGATGCTGACACCCGTCGTCAAATACGTGTTCGATCTGCCGACCCTGCTGGAAAGCTCGGTCGGTCCGGGCCATTGGGCCAACCTGCCGGACCCGCAGAAAGCCGAGCTGCTGGACGCCTTCACCGAATTCACAGTCTCCAGCTATGTCGGCAATTTCGACGCTTTCAACGGCGAGCGTTTCTCGATCGCCCCGGAACTTCGTCATGTCGGGCGTGATGTGGTGGTGGCCACCAAGCTCACCGGCAATGGCGGCGACATCACCAAGCTCGACTATCAGCTCCGTGAGTCCGGCGGCCAGTGGCGCGTGGTCGATATTCTGCTCGACGGCACGATCAGCCGCGTCGCGGTCACCCGTTCGGACTGGCGCAAGCTTCTGTCCGGAACCGATGCCACCGCTCTCATCGCCAGCCTGCGTGCCAAGTCGGCCAGCCTCGCCGCCGGCACCAGCAACTGACATGTCCGGCCTTGCCACCGCTCTGAGTGCTGCATCGAGCCTGCTGGCACTTGCCGGCATGGGCCAGGCAGCCTCCGGCTGGCGATCGGTGCGCCGTTTCAGCCGAGAGCAGCACGCCCGCCCGACGCAGCGCCCGCCAATCACGCTGCTCAAGCCGCTCTACGGCGACGAACCGCTACTGGAACAGGCTCTGGACAGCGTCTGCGGCCAAGACTACCCCGATTTTCAGGTCGTCTTCGGTGTCCAGGACGTAAGCGATCCTGCGATCGCCGTCGTGCAGCTGATGCAGCGGCGCTATCCCCATATCGAGATCGATCTCGTGATCGATGCCACGCCGCATGGCAGCAACCGCAAGGTCGCCAATCTTATCAACATGCTGCCGTCAGCGCATCATGACCTGCTGGTGATCGCCGACAGCGATCTGCATTGCGCGCCGGACTATCTCGAACGCATCGTGGCCGGTTTCCAGGACCCCAAGGTCGGCCTGGTCACCACGCTCTACGCGGGCCTGGCCGCCAACGCCTCCCTCCCGGCCCGGCTCGGCGCCTCGGCGATCAACCATGGCTTCCTGCCGGGTGCCTTGATGTCGCGCGATCTCGGCCGGCAGGACTGCCTCGGCGCCACCATGGCGCTGCGGCGCGCGACGCTGCAGGCCATCGGCGGTTTCCACGCACTGGTCGATCATCTGGCCGATGACAACGTGCTGGGCCAGAAGGTGCGCGCGTTGGGTCTGACTATCCGAATCGCCACCACGGTGCCGGCCACCACCGTGCCGGAGACCTCCCTGTCTGCCTTGTTCCGCCATGAGCTGCGCTGGTCTCGCACCATTCTCTCCTTGGTGCCGTTGGAATTCGCGCTCTCCTCCATCCAGTTCCCGCTGTTCTGGGCGTTGCTGGCCTGGGGCATCTCAGGCAGCGCCTGGGTCGGCCTGCTGGTGCCGGCCTGCTGGGCCACCCGCGCCCTGGCTGCACGCGGGATCGACCGCGCGCTCGGCCTGGTCCGCGCGGGCCTGGCCAGCCCCGTGCCGCTCTTGCTGCTGCCGCTGCGCGACGCCATGTCGATGGCGATCATCCTGGCCAGCTATGCGAGCGACAAAGTGGAATGGCGCGGCCAGATGATGCATACCCGCCCGCCACCCCCGCTTGAACCTGAGACCACCGCCGAGACCGCCTCGGCGCGCCAAGGGACCGTATTGTCATGATGAAGACCCTCTTCCTGCAGCCGCCCTCCTTCGACGGCTTCGACGGCGGTGCCGGCTCGCGCTACCAGGCCAAGCGCGAGATCAAGAGCTTCTGGTTCCCCACCTGGCTCGCCCAGCCCGCCGCCCTCATCCCCGGCTCCACCCTGATCGACGCGCCGCCGGCGCGCATCGGCATGGAACCGGTCATCGCGGCGGCGAAGCAGCACGAGCTCTGCATCATCCACACCTCCACCCCCAGCTTCGCCTCGGACGTGAAGGTCGCCGCCGCTCTCAAGGAAGCCAACCCCAAGCTCATCATCGGCATGGTCGGCGCCAAGGTGGCCGTGCAGCCGACGGAAAGCCTGGAGCAGGGCGCTCCCATCGACTTCGTCGCCCGCAACGAGTTCGACTTCACCATCAAGGAGGTCGCCGAGGGTCGCGACTGGGCCACCATCGACGGCATCTCCTACCGCAATGCCGAGGGTAAGCTGGTCCACAACAAGGACCGCGCCATGCTGCACAACATGGACGAGCTGCCCTTCGTCAGCACCGTCTACAAGCAGCTGCGCATCGAGGATTATTTCATCGGCTACCTCATGCATCCCTATGTCTCGATCTACACGGGACGTGGCTGCAAGAGCCGCTGCACCTTCTGCCTCTGGCCGCAGACCGTGGGCGGCCACACCTACCGCGTGCGCAGCCCCGAGCATGTCGCAGCCGAAATCCGCCAGATCATGAACGACTTCCCGCAGGTGAAGGAAATCTTCTTCGACGACGACACCTTCACCGACAACCTGCCGCGCGCCGAAGCGATCGCGAAGGAACTCGGCAAGCTCGGTGTCACCTGGTCCTGCAACGCCAAGGCGAATGTGCCGCGTGCCACGCTCGAGGTGCTGAAGGCCAACGGCCTGCGGCTGCTGCTGGTCGGCTATGAGAGCGGCAATCAGCAGATCCTGCACAACATCAAGAAGGGCATGCTGATCGAGACGGCGAAGAAGTTCACCAAGGACTGCCACGAGCTCGGCATCAAGATCCATGGCACCTTCATCCTGGGCCTGCCCGGCGAGACCCGCGAGACGATCCAGGAAACCATCAAGTTCGCCAAAGAGATCAACCCGCACACGTTGCAGGTGTCCCTCGCCGCGCCCTATCCCGGCACGTTCCTGTACAAGCAGGCGGTCGAGAACGGGTGGCTGGATGCCGAGCATGCCGAGCTGATCGACGATCACGGCGTCCAGATCGCGCCGCTGCACTATCCGCATCTGTCGCACACCGAGATCTTCCAGAGCGTGGAGGTGTTCTACAAGAGCTTCTACCTGCGGGCGCCGAAGATCGCTTCGATTGTCAGCGAGATGATCCGCAGCCCGCAGATGATGAAGCGCAGGCTGCGTGAGGGGGTGGAGTTCTTCCAGTTCTTGCGTGAGCGGCACAAGGTGGCTGCTTAAGGAAGCAAGCACTTCTTTTTTTGTAAAAAAAGAAGCAAAAAACTTTCAACCACCGGACCCAGCCTCATTGGAGAGGCCGGGCCCAGCGAATGAAAGTTTTTTTGCTTCTTTTTTTACAAAAAAAGAAGTGCTTACTTCCTGGTCTTCACCGCATACATCGCCACCCGCAGCCCAAACTGCCGCGCCGTCTCCAGATCCCCAGGCAGCGGCCCCTCATCCGGAC
>CAIYCW010000028.1 GCA_903924855.1 uncultured Rhodospirillales bacterium
GGCCACCCGGCCCGGGGCATTCCTATTCTCCGGAACAACCAACCTATACGGCAACCTCAAGAGACAATTGCGAGCGAAGCGAAGCAATCCACCGAACCGCCAGCGCGCAACGCCGCTTCGAATAACGCTTCCCCGCAACGCCCTCACCCACGCAGCACCGCAAGCGCCGCGCTCGCCGCCGGCAATTCCACCACCAGCCCGCCCGGCCCCGCTTGCAGCGCCTCGCCGGGTGCCGACCAGCGCCCATCCGGTGTTACCGGGGCACCGCCCAGGGTTACACCCGAAGGCGTGTCGGGGGAGGGGGCCACAAGCCGCGTCAGCACGCAGCCGCGCCCCGGCAGCGAAATCCGCGCCGCGCGCCCCCGCTCGCGGTTGACCAGCAACACCATCACCTCACCGCCGGGCTGCGCCACCGCAAGCGAGGTCAGCGCCATGCCCGCCGCCGGCAGCGAGGAGGCCAGCACCCGGCCCCCCGCAAGCCGGGCGAACAGCAGCATCGCCGCATATTCCGGCCGCGCCTCGGTCGCGACCCGGCCATTGTCGGCAATCGGCGTGTAGCCGGTCCAGTTGCCGCCGCCATGCAGATTGACGCCAGCCGCCCCGCCCTCGGCCAGCGCCGCCAGGTAATCCAGCAGCCACAGCGCGCCACCAAACGAGTTGCTCACATTCGGCGCGCCGCCATTGTAGTAGGAATTCGCCTCCGCCAGCCGAAACCCGCCCTTGATCCCGGCCGAAGCACAGGCCCGCGCCATATCCGCCAGCATGCCCGGAAGCCTGCCATCCCGCGTCAGCAGCAGATCCACCGTGGAAGACGCCTTCTTGCCATCCGCCCGATAGTAATGCTGCGTCAGCTGCGCGATCTGCGCACCATGATCAGCGGCAAACGGCAGCGTATAGCCCTTGATGTCGAAGGCCGAAGCCGGCCCGGTCAGCCCCACGCCGGGGCTGCGCGCCCGGATCGCGCTGGCAAATTCCTGCCATTCGCCCTGGAACTGCGCATAGGTGTAGCTGGCCGGCCGCAGCCCGTTATGGCGATACACATCGGGCTCATTGCCGATCTCAAGCCCCAGCAGATCCGGCCCGAACGCCCGCACCGCATATGCCACCTCATCGGCCGCGACCTCGGGGCTGCTGCTGCCCATGTTCACCGCGTAGATGATCGTCCATCCGGTGGCGCGGATGAAGCCGGCCAGCCGGTCGATATCCGGCCGCGCCACAAACGCAGCCTGCCCACCCGGGCCGTCCTTCTCCCAGCTGGTCTTGTCCACGCTGTTCCCGCCGATCCGGAACACACCACGGCCGAGCGCGCGGAACATGCGGATCAGATCGGCATTGGACGCTGCAAACAGGGGTTTGGAGATCGCGCTCTTCTCGTAGCTGAACCCCAGAAACGCGGGCGCGATCACAGGCCCGGGCGATGCCGTGTCGATCCGCAGCGCCATCACCGACCCGGCCCCGGCCGGCTCCGCACAGCCTGGCAGCGCCATCGCAGCGGAGAAGGCACCCGCCCCGCCGAGAGTTCTGGTCAGAAACCGGCGGCGGATCAGCATGGGCGTGTCCTTGTCTGTGGCCTGCCTATCTATGGCCGCCTTGATCCGCCTGTGGCGCGGGAATGGTCAGATAATGCAGGCGCTTCAACTCTCGCCGCCCGCGCGTGACACTGTCCAGCACGAAGCCGCTGCTGAGGCTGAGGAAGGCCAGCAACGCAAGCCCCGTGGCCAGCACCGCGGTCGGCAGGCGCGGCACCAGCCCGGTCTCCAGATAGGTGCCCAGCACCGGCAGCGCGATCAGCACGGCCAGGGTGAAGAGGAGGGCCGCAATGGCGGAGAAGAACGCCAGCGGCCGGTTCTCCTTCACCAGCATGAAGATCACGAACAGAATGCGAAACCCGTCCCGGAAGGTGCGCAGCTTGCTGGCCGACCCCACCGGCCGGTCCTTGTAGCTGGTGGCAATCTCCGCCACCGGCATGCCAAGCTCCAGCGCGTGCACGGTCAGCTCCGTCTCGATCTCGAACCCGCGCGACAGCGCCGGGAAGGATTTCACAAACCGGCGCGAGAACACCCGGTAGCCGGACAGCATATCGCCGATCCGGTTGCCGAAGATCCGCGCCACCAGCGTGGTCAGCATGTAGTTGCCAAACCGATGCCCCGGCCGATACGCCGCCACGATCTCGGTCACCCGCGCGCCATTGACCATGTCGAGCTGGTTCTCCACCAGCGCCGCCACCAGCTTCGGCGCCACCTCCGCCTCATAGGTGGCATCGCCATCGACCAGCACATAGATATCGGCCTCGATATCGGCGAACATCCGCCGCACCACAAAGCCTTTGCCCTGCTGCGTCTCCCGCCGAACAATCGCCCCCGCCGCCCGCGCCACCGAAACGGTCGTGTCGCGGGAGTTGTTGTCGTAGACATAGATGTCCGCTGTCGGCAAAGCCGCCCGAAACCCGGCCACCACCTGCCCGATCGCCGCTTCCTCGTTGTAGCAGGGCACCAGCACGGCGATGCGCAGATGCTGCCACGCCACGGCTTCGGTTTCGTTGAGTTCAATCGTCATTATTCTCTGCGGTCCGCGCTTATCCGTTTCGCGCTCTATAGCCTGTGGGCACCAGCGATAGATAGTTCTCCGGCAGTCCTGGATCGGACGCGCTTTGAAGAAGCGTCATCGGACCGGGAAGGTGCCTCAAGGCCTGTGCATGACCCGGAATATCTGAATTCCGTCCGCTTTGCGGAACGGCTGCAGAGCTTCATCCTTCCGGACATTAAAGGAGAATGGACTCAAAAATGCGATGAAATCATAACGCTGTATCGCATCTTGTTCTGAAGCCGATAATCGCATTGTGTCATTTTGCTGTGCTGAGCCAACGAGTTCGGCCCACAGCTTCATCGGCCCGGTGGCATCTGCCAACGCCCTGTATCCCGGCTGCATCACAAGGGGGTGTTGGCTCGGTTTGGTCCACAAGGTCTGGGTAAATCCGCCGCGCGGAACAACATTCCAGGCCGGCAAAAAATAGAGCGACATGGCCTGCCCGGTGACGGAATCCCAGGCATCCGGTGGGCAGGCCGTCGCAACCATTGCGCCGTCGGGAATGGCGTCCAGCGCTTGCAGTGCCGATCGGTAGATCCTGTTGTCGGCCGACCATCGGCTGTTGATCATGTCCAGGCGCCACAGTGCGAAGATGGCCACAGCCACCATCATCCCGCGCGCGAGCAACACCTGGCGCAGCCTGAGATCGATCGCACAGAAGCCAACCATCCAGATCACGATTGGCAGGCGGTGATCTGCGCCGGTTCCAGCCCCGATCGCATTCGGCATGACAAGCTGCACCACCCCCAACAGCGCAGCGGAGCCCAGGAGTGCAACATTCGCCCTTGCTTGCCGCAACCCCAACGCCACGGCGAGGCAGGCCAGAATGGCGGCAAAGCCAACGGCTTCCAGCGCTGGCTCATACGTGAGCGGAACAGCAAAGGCCGCCAATCGTTCGATCAGCGGCCGGTAGAAGATGAACATGCGCCCGGTGTCCTGGGGCGTTTGATACAAAATGATCCAGGCCACGGGCAACAAGGCGGCTGTCGGAACCAACACGGATTGCACAATCTGCCGCCAGCCGAACCGCTGCTGAACCAGCAAGACCAGCTCATGCCCCGCCAGCAAGAGCAACAAAACCACCAACCCGAAGATATGGCACAGCGCTGCGAGCGCCATAAAACCGCACAGCACGGCTCCCCGGTAAAGCGCTCGAGTGTCGCGCATCATGATCCACACAGCCAGGCCCATCACCGCCACGCTGTACCCGAAGATGTAATTCACAACGCCGGCGAGCAGCATCCGATTGTAAAGCAACAGGGCGCAGACCGCGGCCATCGGAGTCATCCGGCGATGCGCTGCGACCGTCAGCATGATCATCGACAGCATGCTTGTGATCAGTGCCGCCGCAAGCGTCAGCTGGCCACCAAGCACAGTACCAAAACCAGAAAAGGCAAGAAAAACCAGATCAAGTCCGAGATTGGGAATTATTACAAAATTTGTCTGCCAAAATTGCGGCAGCGCCATATTGTGTAAAAATTCTACAATAAGTGAATCTCGACCAATGTGGTTATAATAATCTCCCGTTGATATAAAATCATTTACGAATATAGGAGTCAAAAATAGGATAGATATTAAAATATATATGAAAGCCTTCTCAAATTTCGTACTTCCAAACATATCTGCACCCACCTCAATTTTGCAAAAAATCTGGAACGCCAATCCGCTTGAGGCGCGCCTATCTTCTCTCCCTTGCGGTGCTGGCTATGTGATTTTTTCCAACCCCGTATCAGCTGGCGACGCAGAAGCCCCCCAGGTATCACCTCGCCCAAAACCCCGCCAGATTCCGGCGGATCCGATCCAGCGGCACCTCCGCCTCCGGTGGCGCCTCGAACGCAAGCCCGGTGATCATCTCGAACGCCCGCACATACACGGCCGAGGTCCGCTCGATCATCTCCGCCGGAATCTCCGGCACCTTCTCCCGATACGGATCGCACCGGCTGGTCACCCAGGCGCGGATGAAATCCTTGTCGAAACTCTCCGGCCGCTCTCCCGCCTCAAAGCGGGCCTGATAGCTGTCCGCCATCCAATAGCGGCTGGAATCCGGCGTGTGGATCTCATCGGCCAGCACGATGCGGCCCTCCGGATCCAGGCCGAACTCGTATTTCGTGTCCGCCAGAATGAGCCCGCGCGCGTAGGCCATCGCCTGGCCCCGCGCGAACAGTGCCAGCGCATAGGCCTGCAACCTCTCCCACTGATCCGCGGTCAGCAGCCCCTGCGCCAGAATCGCCTCGGTGGACAGCTCCTCGTCATGCCCGCCATCGAACGCCTTGCTGGTCGGCGTGATGACAGGCTGCGGAAGCCGCTCATTGGCGCGCAGGCCCTCCGGCAGCCGCATGCCATACATCTCGCGCCGCCCGGCCTGATACATCGTCAGGATCGA
>CAIYCW010000029.1 GCA_903924855.1 uncultured Rhodospirillales bacterium
CCCGATCGCAGCCGAAGCCGCCGCAAGGCGCCTGCGGCCGGAGGACACGCAACGCCCCGACCTGCGCGGACCCCAGGCCGATGCGGCCTCCAGCAAGGTGGCCGCCATTCCCGGCGTCCGCGCCGCCCTTCTCGATTTCCAACGCGCCTTCGGTGCCGCGTATGGCGCGGTGCTGGACGGGCGCGACATCGGCACCGTGGTGTTTCCCGATGCGCAAGCCAAGCTGTTCGTGACCGCCAGCCCCGAGGCCCGCGGCCTGCGCCGCCACCGCGAGCTGCTCGCCCGCGGCGAGACGTCGGACCTCGCCACCATCACCGCCGATCTCCGCGCCCGCGACCACGCTGATTCCACCCGCGCCACCGCCCCCCTCAAACCCGCTGCCGACGCGCTCCTGCTCGACACGACGGCGCTCGACGCCGACCAGGCATTCGCCGCCGCCCTGGCGCTGCTGGCCCCCAACACTTTATTGTGAGCCGATCGAGCCGGTTACGATCACAAACTGCTTGCGCGTTCGGCTCAGTCCGAACATCGTGCAGCGCAACGAGGGATGGTTGATCGGCCGGGGGTGACCGCACCCCAGGTCCTTGTGCTGCGGGGCAGAATGGTCCGCTGCGTATCTGGCCATGAACACCGTGTGTGCAAACGGGGGAAACGATCATGGCGAGTCTCAGCATTTCAGCAGCGCTTCTGGCCTTCGGTGGCGGCACGCTGGCAAGCGGCACCCAGATCAGCGACACCGCGTTCAATCTGGGCGCGAATATCGACGCGTTGCTGCCGATGGTGCAGCAGGGCCTGATCGCCGGCATCAGCCTGACCAACGGCGACACGCCGCTGGTGGTGATCACCCCGTCCCAGGCCACCACCGACGCCGCGGTGCTGGCGCTGGTGAGCACGCCGTATAATCTCGGCCAGCGCATCACCGCCGCCGCCGCCGGCACGACCACGCTGGCCGCAGGCTTCCGCAACCTTTCGGTGGTCGACACGTCGGCCAACGTGGTGGCCAACCTGCCGGCGATCGAGGCGCTGTTCGCCAAGAACCTGCTGGGCCCGGTGCGCCTCACCGATGGCGGCACGCCGGTGCTGTCGATGTCGGCCGCCGTGCTGGCGGCCAACGTGCTGGCGCTGGCGCGGATCACATCGGCCTACACCATCTCGCTGACCGATGCCGGCACGGCGAGCATCGTCATGCCGAACTGGGCGACGTCCATCGGCAACTATGACGGTGTGATCGCCAAGGTGACCACGCCGTACACGCTGACCATCAACGGGACGGTCGGACCCGGCTTCGTGGCGGGCATCGAGGATGGGGTGGGCCGGACCTCTAATTCGAACCTTGTGGCGGCACCCACCAACCCGATCGCCCCGTTGGGCGTGGTGAAGACGACGTTCCTGCCAAGCAACATAACGGTCTGGAATTCGCCCGGGCCGTACACGTTCGCGCTCGATGCCCTGGAGCAGGCGGCGCTGGCGGGCAAGCTGACAGCGGTGCAGTCCTACGCTGGAGCCGGATTCGGCAGCGCGGTGCTGCTCACACCGGCGCAGTACACGGCCGACGCCCTGGCGATCTCGAAGTTCGATGCCGGCATCCCGTTCGCCCAGGCGATCACCGCCGCCCAGGCCGCCAACCCGCCCGCCCTGGATCCGCGCTTTGTGATCTATGGCGTGCAGGACAGTGCGGCGAACATTTTGGCCAATATCGCAGCCCTCAACACCCTGGCACGCGCCGGCAAGCTGGCGACGGTCGTTCCCACCGATGACGTTCCTTATTGGACGATGACGGCCGCGCAGTTCAGCCTGGCAGTACTGCCACTGAGCGCGCTGGTGGCGGTCGACAACCTCGTTGTCACGCTGACCGACCCCGGCATCCCCACGGTCACGCTGCCCGCCGAGGTGTTCTCGCTCGGCGTCGTGCAAGGCAACGGGTTGCTCTACGTCGCCAACACCTATCACCTGGTGATCACCGGCACGGTCAGCGCGGCCACGGCGGCGAACATCGCCAACACCAGCGCGCTGAAGAACGTCGTGACCTCGGTCAGCGTGTTCGATTCCGCAAGCAATATCGCGGGCAACATCGCAGCCTTGCAGACCCTGGCGACTTCCGGCGTGCTGGGCAGCATTCAGGTTTCGAGCGGGGTGGCGAAGCTGAACCTCGGGGCGGGGGCTGCCACGACCTATGCCGCCGCGCTGGCCAAGATCGCATCGCCCTACATCGTCGGCACGGCGACGACCACCCCGGTCTCGACCACCGTCAGCGCCTTCCTGGCCGGGCTTGCCGGCTACGAGGCGCAGGCCGAAGCCGGCACGCTGGGCGCTATCACATTCACGGACGCCTCGCAGCCAAGCTTCACCGTCTCGGCTGCGACGCTGCAGGCCAACTATGTGGCCTTCACGGCCATCTCCCCGTTCTTCACCATCACCTTGTCCGATGGCGGCACGCCTGCGCTGACATTCGCGCCCTGGCAGCTTGCGCAGGGCTTACAGGGCCTGTTCGGAATCCGGGGAAACTTCACCTTCAGCGTCACCGGTCCGGTGAGTGCTGCGATGGCGGCCTCGATCGCCACTTCGGGACTGGGACCGAATCTGTCGGCCCCACTGGCCATTGCCGACCAGTCCTACAATTTCACCAGCACGGCCAGCAACGGCACCGGCCTCGCGACTCTGGCCGCTCTCGGCAAGCTGGGCCCGATCACGTTTCTTGACAGCACTGGATACTCCATCAACCAGCTGGTGCTGACGCAGACGGCCGCCACCGCCAACGCCGCCGTGCTGGCGGCTGTGGCAAGTCCCTACGAGCTGGTGCTGCCGGTGACGGCGGCACAGGCCTTGACCGCCAGCCTGCCCTCGGGCGCTTACGTGCAGATGCAGGTCACCGACACGCCGGCCAATATCGCAGCCAATCTGGACGGGCTGGAGAAGCTCGCCGCCGGCGGGCAGATCACCAACATCACCGTATCCGGCAGCAACCAGCTGAGCCTGCCGGTGGCGACGGTCGGCGCGGATATGGATGCGCTTGAACTGATGTATGGCCTGCAGGGCATCACCCTGACGAACACGGGCACCATCAACGTTCACGGCTGACAATACAGCACCAACGTGAACCGCGTGATCGGGCTGATCAGCGGCAATTTCACCTGGACAATCACCGACCCGTTGCGCGTGAGCCGTGCCAACAACGTGGCCGCCGCGAGCTCGGCCCTGCTGGCGAAGATGACGCCGAATTCACTGGTGATCCGCGACAACGTCAACAATGTGCCCGCTGGTTTGGCCAACATCAACACCCTCTACCGTGCCGGCGTGATCGATCATTTCGAATTCCGCGGTGGCCAGGGCAACATCCTGGGTCTGTCGGCGTCGCAATACACCACCTACGGCGCCATGCTCGCGGCCATCGTCACCACGCCTTATGTCCAGTCTCTCAACGTCAAGGCCGCTGCCATCGGCACGACAGCGCTGCCCACCGGTTTCATCGGCTATACCGTCAACGACTCGATGGCCAATATTCTGGCCAATCTGTCAGCGCTGCAGACCATGGCGGCGCAGGGATTGCTGCTGTCAGCCAACCCCACCGATGCCATCCCCGCCTTCAGCACCACCGCCGCCACGCTCTCGACCTATGCCGACGTGTTCGGGCTGCCCGGGTTCTACAACAACCCCATCACGCTCATCGACGGCGGCACCCCCACCGTCACCGTCACCGCGGGCCAGCTCGCCAACGGCAATCTGCGCACCAACATCCTCGACAGCATCCAGGGCAACTGGAACCTCGTCGTCACCGGCCCGGTCAGCGCGTCCACGATGGCCTCGGTGATCGAGGAGAACAACAACGTCCTCGCCCATCTCACCGGCACCCTGGCCGTGGCCGACTACGCCACCTCCGTCGCGTATTATCTCGACCAACTCGAATCCGGCCTCGAGACCGGCAAGATCTCCGGCATCACCCTGCTCGACGGCGGCACCCCCACGCTCACCGTCCAGCAATATCAGTCCACGTCGGACACCACCGCGCTCTCCACCGGCATCGGCTCCGCCTACACGCTCAACGTCGTCGCCAACGCTCCCTCCTGCTTCGTGCCGGGCACCCGCATCATGACGCCCTCCGGCGAAGTCCCGGTCGAGACGCTGCGCGCGGGCGACCTGGTGGTGACCGCCGACGGCGAGACCCTGCCGGTCGCCTGGCTGGGCCATCGCTTCCTCCAGGCGCCTGCGCCGGACGAACAGCCCATCCGCATCCGCGCCGACGCGTTCGGCCTCGGCCAGCCGGTGTGCGATCTGGAGCTGAGCCCCGATCACGCCGTGTTCGTGGACGGTACTCTCATCCCGGTGGCCGAACTGGTCAACGGCCACAGCATTGCGCCCGCGCCCCGCGCCGAGGTGACATATTTCCACGTCATGCTCCCCCGGCACGACATCCTGCTGGCCAGCGGCCTGCCGGTGGAGAGCTTCATCGAGAACCTCGACCTCGACAATTTCGACAACGCCCACGCAGCCCCTGCCCATCTGCGCGGCACCCTTACTCCCTGCGCCCCCCGCCTGCGCCAGGGCCCCCTGGTCGAGGCCGTGCGCGCCCGGCTGGAACAGGCCGCCCGGTTTTGCTTGACTCCGTAACGCCACGGGGTATCTCTCCGCCATCCCCAACCCGGCCTGCGCGCGTGCGCGGGCAAGCCGTGCTGTTTGCGCGCAAAATCTAGCGGCCTTCATCCGCCGCCAAGGAACGACACCTTCTCATGGCATCCAGCGCCACTGCCTACGCCAACGACCATATGGGCGGCGAGGACTTCGCCTCCCTGCTTGACGAGACCCTCGGCCGCGACACCGGCTTCGACGGCTCCGTCGTCACCGGCCGGGTGATCCGGCTCACCGATGAATTCGCCATCGTCGATGTCGGCCTGAAGTCCGAGGGCCGCGTTGCCCTCAAGGAATTCGGCCCGCCCGGCACCGCCACCGAGGTGAAGCCCGGCGACCATATCGAGCTCTATGTTGAGCGCTATGAGGACCGTGACGGCTCGATCGTCCTGTCCCGTGAGAAGGCCCGTCGCGAGGAGGCCTGGACCAATCTGGAGAAGGCGTTCGAGGCGCAGCTGCGCGTCAACGGCACCATCTATGGCCGGGTCAAGGGCGGCTTCACCGTCGATCTCGGCGGCGCCGTGGCGTTCCTGCCCGGCAGCCAGGTCGATATCCGCCCGGTGCGCGATGTTGGCCCGCTGATGGGCATGCCGCAGCCGTTCCAGATTCTGAAGATGGACCGCGCCCGCGGCAACATCGTCGTCTCCCGCCGCGCCGTGCTCGAAGAGACCCGTGCGGAACAGCGCAGCGAGCTGATCCAGGGCCTCAAGGAGGGCATGATCCTCGACGGCGTGGTCAAGAACATCACCGATTACGGTGC
>CAIYCW010000030.1 GCA_903924855.1 uncultured Rhodospirillales bacterium
CTTCGATCTGGTCTCCGCCCGCCTCGAACTGTTCGGCCGCAAACTGGCCACCCAAAGCGCCACCCAGACCGGTTCTGCCGGGCTGAAAGCGGACGTATCGGCCCACATGCCCTTTTCTGACACGACATCCCGGTCGATTCAGTCTAGCGATACATCCCGGATCGCTTCCCCTTCTCCCCGTCACCGCGGCGCCGCGCGATGACACAACCGGACCCGTCAATGCCCGACCAGATTCCCCCAGCGCCGCCAATCACCGGTGGTTTCGAAGAATTGCGCGGTGGTCATCTGGGGGTGCGCCTGGCGACCACGGCAGCGGATCTCGATGCCTCCTACGCGCTGCGCTACCGGGTGTTCTACGAGGAGATGGGCGCCGTGCCCGACCCCGCCGCCGCCATCAGCCGGCGCGACATCGACGCCTTCGACGCCGTGGCGGATCACCTTCTGGTGGTGGACCATCAGATGGGCGAAGGCCCCGAATCGGTGGTCGGCACCTACCGGCTGATCCGGCGGGAGGCGGCCGAGCGGATCGGCCGGTTCTATTCGGCCGATGAATATGACATCTCGCCCATGCTGCGCTTTCCCGGCCAAGTGCTGGAGCTGGGCCGCTCCTGCGTCAACCCGGCCCATCGTGGCCGTGCGACGATGCAGCTGATGTGGCGCGGCATCGCAGCCTATGTGAACCTGCACTCCATCGACCTGATGTTCGGCTGCGCCAGCCTGCACGGCATCGATCCGGACGCGAACGCTGAGGCGCTGTCCTATCTCTACGCCAACCATCTCGCCCCGCCGGAAATCTGCCCGCGCGCCTTGCCCGAACGCTATGTGGACATGCGCCGGATGGACCCCGCCAGCTTCGACAACCGCCGGGCGCTGGCAGCCCTGCCGCCGCTGGTCAAAGGCTATCTGCGCCTGGGCGGCTTCGTTGGCGACGGTGCGGTGATCGACACCCAGTTCAACACCACCGACGTCGCCGTGGTGGTGAAGACCGAGCTGGTCACCCAGAAATACATGCGCCATTTCGAACGCCAGAGCTGAGATCGCCCGGATGGCTGAGATGTTCGACGTGGTGATGACCTCGGGCTTCCTGGCCCCGCAAGCCGTGGCCATCCTCGAACAGGCCGGCTGCCGCATCCATTACATGCGCCCCTACCCCTCCGCCGAAGAGGTGGCGGAGATCACCGCGCGCGTGCAGGCCCATGCCATCCTGACCCGCCAGGGGCCCGTCAGCGTCGTCGCCATGGATGCCTCGCCCCGGCTGCGGGTGATCGCCCGGCACGGCGTGGGCGTGGATGACGTCGATGTCCGCGCCGCCACCGCGCGCGGCATTCTGGTCACCCGCGCGCCGGGCTCGAACACCCAGGCGGTGGCCGAACACACGCTGGCGATGATCCTGGCGCTGGCCAAGGAGTTCCGCCCGCTCGGCCTTGCCATCGCCGAAGGCCGCTGGCGCGATCCCACGGCGAGCGTGCGCGATCTGGCCGGGCTGCGGCTCGGGCTGATAGGCTTCGGCGACATCGCCCGCGCCGTGCTGCCGCTGGCCCGTGCCTTCGGCATGCAGGTGGCCGCCTGGTCGCCCCGGCTTGTGGAAAGCGACATCGTCGAGGTGATGCCCTCCCTCGACGCGCTGCTGGCACGCAGCGATGCGCTGTCGCTGCACTGCCCCTACACGCCGCAGACCCATCATCTGATCGATGCCAAAGCCCTGGCGCGGATGCCCGAGCACAGCTTCGTCATCAACACCGCCCGCGGCGGCATCGTCGACGAGACGGCCCTTGCGGCAGCGCTGGACTCAGGCCACCTCGCAGGCGCCGCGCTTGACGTGTTCGAGGGCGAGCCGCCCGCCGCCGATCACAGGCTGCGCACCCATCCCAGGGTGATCGCAACGCCGCATGTCAGCGGTGTCACACAGGGTTCGCTGGTTAACATGGGCGTGATGGCGGCGGAATGCATCGCCTGGGCCCTGACCGGACAGGCGGTGCCGGAGGCCCGGATCGTGCGCGCGGCCGGCTGAACCCGCCGCACGCTGATCTGACACCGGCTGAGCAAGGAGAGCATATGCGGATCATCCGATGGTGGCACGGCTGGTCACAACGCCGCCCGAACCTCGCAGCCTTCGGCCTTGGCGCCCTGTCCGCTTTGGCGCTGCCGCCACTCTTCGTGCTGCCGACCCTGCTGATCGCCCTGCCCGGCCTGCTGGCGCTGACCGAGGGGCAAAGCTTCCGCCGGGCCTTCCGCCTGGGCGTGGCCTTCGCCATCGGCCATCATCTGCTCGGACTCTACTGGATCACCGAGGCCATATTGTTCGAGGTGGCGCGGTTCTGGTGGCTGCTGCCCCTGGCAGTGCCGGCGCTTTCAGTGGTGCTGTCACCGTTCATCGCCCTGCCGGTGGCAGTCGCCGCCCGCCTGCCCTCGGGCCTTGCCCGCGTGCTGGTTCTGGCCGGCGGCTGGACGCTGGCGGGGATCGCCCAGCAATTCGTGGCAACCGGCTTCCCGTGGAACCCGCTCGGCAGCGTGTGGGCGATCCCGGGTGCCGTGGGCGATGTGGCGCTGCAGCCGGCCGCCCTGTTCAGCGTGCACGGCCTCACCCTGCTCACCGTGCTGCTGGCAAGCCTGCCCTCACTGGGTCGCAAAGCCTGGGCCGCCGGAGCCGCCCTGCTCACACTGTGGCTGTCCTGGGGGGCGGACCGGCTCGCCGAGCCTGCCGCCCCCGCCTCCGGGCTGATCGCCGTCCTGGTGCAGGGCAATGTGGTGCAGGGCCAGAAGGCCAACCGCGCGGCCTATCTGGAGAATTTCAACCGCCATCTCAAACTCACCGAAACCGGCGTGGCCGAGGCCATGGGCAAGCCCACGCTGGTGATCTGGCCTGAGACCGCAAGCCCGTTCCTGATCGACCGTGACGCCGCCGCCCGCGCCGCCGTGGCGGAGGCGGCGCAAGGCCCGGCCATGGTCGGCAGCATCCGCATCGACGCGGACGGCCAGCCGCGCAACAGCCTGATGGCGGTCTACGGCCCCGGCCCGGTGGCTGGACTCTACGACAAATGGCATCTGGTGCCGTTCGGCGAATACGTGCCGGACTGGCTGCCGCTGCCGGTGAAGATCCTGCCCGGCCAAGGCCTGGCCAAAGGCTCCGGCCCCGAGACGATCAGCTTCGGCGGCCTGCCGCCGGCCGGGCTGCTGATCTGCTATGAGGCGATCTTCCCGGGCCAGGTGGTCGATGAGGCCAACCGGCCGGACATGCTGGTCAACATCACCAATGACAGCTGGTTCGGCAATTCCACCGGCCCGCGCCAGCATCTGGCTGCCGTGCGCCTGCGCGCGGTGGAGGAAGGCCTGCCCCTCATGCGCGCAGCCAACACCGGGATCACCGCGGGGTTTGACGCCCATGGCCGCGAGCTGGGCCGGCTCAACATGGGCGAACAGGGCGTGCTGCTGGTGCCGGTGCCGGGCCCTCTGCCGCCCACACTGTTCGCCCGGCTCGGCCTGTGGTGGCCGACAGGCCTCGCCCTGCTGACCCTGCTTGCCGGCTGGGGCCTTGCACGCAAAGGCAGGTATTAACCAAGCGTTGACGATTTAAGGTTGCACTGTTAAGCTCTGCGCAACCGGAAGCATTCGTCACTTTTTGGTTTCCGCCCCAGCAGGCCAGGTCGTCATGAGCAGTTTGGATTCCAGCCGAGACACCGACAAGTCGGACTCCAAGCAAAGCCCGGTGGATGTCCATGTCGGCGCCCGCATGAAGCTGCGCCGCCTGCTGATGGGGATGTCGCAGGAACGTCTGGGAGAGGCGCTCGGCCTCACCTTCCAGCAGGTGCAGAAATACGAGCGCGGCGTGAACCGGGTCAGCGCGTCACGCCTGTATGACGTGGCCCGGGTGCTGGACGTGCCGATCGGGTTCTTCTTCGACGATCTGCCACACGCCGTGGCAAGTGCCATCGGCGCCCCGCCCACCGGCGGCTACGGCAACATGGGCGGCCCGCCCCGGCGCGGCTTCGGCTTCGCCGAGGCGCAGGACGGCTTCGGCACCGACGACACCATGTCCAGGCGCGAGACCACCGATCTGGTGCGCGCCTATTACCGCATCAGCGATCCCGCGGTGCGCAAACGCATCTACGACCTGATCCGCTCCCTCGGCCCGGACGACGCCACCTCGTCTCAGGCCTGATCCTCGCGCAGCTGCGGATTGTCCCAGCGCGGGTTGCGCAGATTGTCGAGCGCCTGCGCCAGCGAGGCCGCCAGATCGCGCTTCTCCTCCTCCCCCAGATCGCGCGCCACCTCGATGCGCCGCGCCCGTTCGGACAGGATCAGCGCCGGCGCCCGGCCGGGGCGTTCCTCCAGCTCCAACCGCAGCCAGGAGGGCGGCAGGCGCAGCTCGCGCCGCGCGCCGCTCGGGTCGGTGCGTTGCACAAGCAGCCCGGCGGCACTGAGGGTGATGATCTCCACGCCGCGCACGCCGCGCGCATTGAGCCGGAACAGGAACGCCGCCAGCAGCAGCTCCAGCCCGGTGAAGCCCCCCACCGGCCAGGCGCCAAGCCAGACGAACATCAGCGCCGTGGTGCCGCACAGCGCGCAGATCACCCGCAGCAGCGCCCGAAGCGCGCGCGGGGACAGGCTGCGATGGGGAATGATCTCGGCATGGAACAGCAAACCCTCACTCAAACCCCACCCCTCCCAGCCTCGATCGCCCTGGGCACATAAGCCGCAGCCCCAGGAATGAAAGTTTCTTTGGTTCTTTCTTTTCAAAGAAAGAACTTCCTGCCTGAAAACAGCAGAAGCCGTCCACCCTCCAAGCCCGTGACAGGACATCCGAAATCGGCAAAATGCCGGCCATGACAAAACCAGCCTCCCCCAAGCGCGCCCCGCAGATGACACTGGCCGACACGCGCAGCTTTCTGGAGGCGCTGGCCCGCGCCCATCCGGATGCGAAGAGCGACCTGCTCTACACGGACAATTTCTCGCTGCTGGTGGCCGTTGTGATGTCGGCCCAGACCACCGATGCCGCGGTCAACAAGGTCACCCCCGCCCTGTTCGCCCGCGCGCCCACCCCTGCCGCCATGGCCGCGCTCACGGTTGAGGAGATCGGCCAGTATATCCGCACCATCGGCCTGTGGCAGGCCAAGGCGCGCAACGTGCATGCACTGTCGGTGCAGCTGGTGGAGCAGCATGGCGGCGAGGTGCCGCGTGATCGCGCATCGCTGGAAGCCCTGCCCGGTGTTGGCCGCAAGACCGCCAATGTGGTGCTCAACGTGGCCTTCGGTGAGGCCGCCATGGCGGTGGACACGCATATCTTCCGCCTCGGCAACCGCACCGGCATCGCCCCCGGCAAAACTGTGCGCGAGGTGGAGGACAAGCTCGTCAAACGCATCCCGCCCGATCTGCTGCGGGACTCGCATCACTGGCTGATCCTGCACGGCCGCTACGTGTGCAAGGCGCGCACGCCGGATTGCTGGCGCTGTGTGGCCGCTGAATGGTGCCGGGCGAAGGTGAAGACACCACCGCCCGGCCTGAAGCCTAGCCGCGCCGCAGCAGGCGCGACACCACCCGCAGCGGACGGGTGATCCGCCAGGACAGCGAGGCGTGCATCGCGGCCGCATGGGCCTGTGCCGCATCCCGCCCCTCCTGCATCACATGCAGGGCCCGGCTGACCCGGCCGGTCTCGGTCATCTGCCGCTCCAGCGCCTCATGCAGCCGAACCACCTCGGCCCGCTCCCGCTCAACACTTTGCTGCAGCGAGGCGGCAACCCGGCCAAGATGCTCCATCTCCAGCCGGTGATGGTCCATCAGATCCAGGCAGCGCTGGCCGCCGGTGGCAGCGGCCGCCCCGATGCGCAGCACCTCCGGCGCGTATTGCGGCTTGTTGAACAAGGCCAACGCCAGGTCATCCTCGGTCTCGATCGCCAGCAGCAACTCGCCGTTCCGGCGCTCAAAACCCTCAAGCTGCGCCCTTGCCGCGGCGCTGCAGCCGATCAGCGCCACCTCGGCGGCATCACCGAACCGGTTCTCTGCGACGGCGTTGAAATTCTGCGGGTTGAAGGCCGGCACCACATGCGCCAGCACCTGCAAGCCAGACGCCTTCAGCAGCGCCATGGTGGCAAGCCCACCCTCCAGCGAGTTGCACTCGGCATAGACCACGGGCTGGCAGCGTTGCAGCGTCTCCGGCGCGCCGCGCAGCACCAGCGCCTCCATCCCCTCGGCATCGATCTTGATCAGCCGGCAGGCGGACAATGCCAGCTGATCGATCGTCATCGAGGCGACCTCGATCCCGGCTGACTCCTGCCCCTGTTCGAACACGCTGAGCAGGGAGGCACTGCCGAAGCTGCTCTGGTCCGTGGCGGAGATGCCGGGGATGCGCAGCGTGCCGATCTCGAAGGAGGCGACAGCATTGTGCAGCGTCACCTGCGCCAGATGGTTGGAAGCCACGTTCTGCTGCAGCACGGCAAACGTCACCGGCTGCGCCTCGAATGCGATCACCTGGCCGGACTGGCCCACCGCATCGGCAAAGGCCAGGCTGTGCGTGCCGATATAGGCGCCGACATCCAGCACCGTATCGCCCGGTGTCAGCAGGAAGCGCAGCAGGCGAAGCTCGTTCTGCGCCCATTCGCCATAGGTGATCAGCGATAAGGTGGCGGCCCCCACATCATTGGCGAAGACCTGCATGCTTCCATAGCGGGTCTCCACTTGGCGGGTCGGCGACTGGCCGTCTTGAGTGCTCATTGCATTCTCCTGCCCCATATCGCCTCAGCGCCGCCGCAGACGGGTCATCAGCCAGCGCAGCGGCGCCGTCAGACGCCAGGAGGTGGACCGATAGACCGCCTGCAGGGCCTCATCCACCTGGCGGGCCACGATCGGCGCAAGATCGGCCGATCCCGCCCCGGGCACACCGAGCTGATCCATGCTGCGGCGGATCTGCGCCAGCCGCGCCTGCATCGCCTGCAGCACGAGGAAATTCTGCCGCTCCTTCTCCCGCGCCATCTTGCGCGCCAGAAGCTGGCCCTTGGCATCCGCCATCCGGCCGGAGGCGGTCACCGCGCGCACATCGTCGAAGGCACCGCGCGTCTCATCCAGATAGCGCCTGCCGTATTTGCCATCCGGCTCCAGATAGGTGCCCTCGCACCACTCGTTCCAGGAATGCACGAACACGATCCGCTCATCCGGCGCAAAGCGGGCGGCGGTGTCGAGCAGCGCGTGGGACAGCCACATGCGGTAATCCTCGCCCGCGGTGTTCACATGCACCATGGCGCGGCCGGCATAGCGCGGCGTGTTGTCCCAGGGCAGCATCACGGTGCGGAAGCGCTTGTAGACCGGGGCCGGGCGCGAGACGTGGTATTGCGCGAATTTGCGGTAATCGACGATGCGGCCGGTGAAATTATCGGCCAACCCCAACTCGTCGGCCGCGTCGAACATCACCTCGTTCGGCACCAGGTTGGACGGGATCTCGTAGCTCGCATCAAACCCCAGATCGCGCGGATGCGGCGGGTCCTGGCTCCAATCATCCACCAGCACCAGATACAGATCCGGAAAGCCATGCGCCGTGATCTCATTGCGCCAACGCTCGACCGTGGCGCGGATATCCGGGAACAGATGGGTCTTGTAGATCATCAGGATCGGCTTGCCGTCGATCTTGACGTAGCGCTCATCCTGGAAGGTCGGCACCAGGTCGCGGATGAAGATCAGATCATCCTCGGGCGAGTGCTGCTGGGCGATGATCACCTCATGGTCGCCACCATCCCAGCGGCGCGACCAGTTCTCATTGGCCCACAGGAAGAAGAACGGCGCCTTGAGATCGGATTTGATATAGTTCTCGATCGGCTTGTAGAGCAGTTTCTTGCCGGAGAAATAGTAGTAATAGAAGCAGAATCCCTCCAGCCCCGCCTCCAGCGCCAGGCGCAGCTGCTCGCGCATGATCTCGGTGGCGCGCAGATCGTAGAAGCCAAGCTCGCCCGGGATGCGCGGCTGGTAATGCCCCTTGTACAGCGGCTTCGCGTTGACCACGTTGTTCCACTCGGTGAAGCCCGGCCGATGGCCGAAATCATTCTCCTCGATCGGGTGGAACTGCGGCAGATAGAACGCAAAGGCACGCGCCAGATCGCCCTTGGCCAGGGTCTCGCCGGCCGGCGCGTCGCAGACCAGCTCGGGCGTGGCGGACGCCAGGCGCGATGGGCGTTCGCCGAACGCAACCGCGCTGACCAGGCCTGCCTGCCGCCCATGGCGCAGATAATGCACCAACGGGTTGAGGCCGGAGGTCAGATGATCACCATAGGCCTTGTTGTATTTGGCCGAGCTGAATTCCGGCCCGGGCGCCATGCCGGCCTGCCCGCCGATCGACAGAAAATGGGTCAGCGGATCAAGGCCGGAGTCGGCACTCTGCGGATAGTGCAGCCGATACCAGATCGGATCGAACAGCCCCGATCCCTGCACCAAAGCGCGATCCGCATCCGTCACGGCGTAAGCGGGCAATGGCGTCTGCCCGGCCGAGGGTGCTGCCTGCAGCGCTGCCGCCTCGTTGATGTAGACAACCGCATCGCGCACATCATCCACCGCGATGTCACGCACACGCCCCACCAGGTTGCGCACCAGCTTCACCGCCGAATCGCCCGCGGCATAGAAGCCGGTATAGGGCGTGTATTTGCGGAACACGCCGATCCGCCCCAGCAGCACCACGCCAGGCACGCGCATCGCATTGGCCAGATGCGCCGGCCCGCTGTCCACACCAACAAAGAAACGTGCCCGCCGGATCACCTCGGCGGTCTGCAGGATCGGCAGGCGGTTGATCAGATTGACCACACGCCCATCGAGCGGCGAGGCAGCGCTGCCCTTCGTGGCTCCCACCTCGACCACAGCCAGCTTCAGGTCATCGGTGATCCACTGCACCAGCTTCACCCAATCCTCGGACGACCAATCCTTGTTCGGATCGTTCGAATCGCGGTGCACCACACAGAATTCGCCCGGCAGCCCCAGCGCATCCACCGCCGCGCGCTCGGCATCGGACACGTAAAGCCGCGGCTGGGCGGACAGCTTGGGCAGGCCGGCCCCTTGCGAGAACGCCTCCAGCAGGCCGCCATGGTCCAGCCATTCCCAGGCATTGACGAACGGATTGCCGGTCGTCTTGACCAGCGGCACCCGGCAGCAATCACACACCCGGTGATTGACATGCAGGTCGATCACCTCGTCCCAGCTTTCATGCTTGGTCAGGCGCACCCAGTCGGTGAGGCAGGACAGCACCACCGTCTCGTTGATCTCGGGATTGCTGTCGATCAGATCGCGATAGCGGCCACTGACCGCCCAGGCGATATGCGCGTTCGGATATTTCTGGCGGACATAGCGGCTGACGGGCTCGCAGGCGACGATGTCGCCGATATGCTCCATCAAGCCAATGATCACGCGCATTCCGGCCTCGCCCATACGTTTCGCGGCTTGATCTACCGAGGTTTGCCTGATGTGCCAAGGCGATGGCCCGTACAGCGCCCCCTCCCCATGACACCTTGTCTGGGCTATGGCGGGGTGATGACGGAAGGATATTCTGCGTGACGCCGCATTCCCCCTACGAGGCCTGCACGGTTCTGGTGCTGGGAGACATCATGCTGGACCGCTACGTGGCAGGCGAGGTCCGGCGCATCTCGCCGGAGGCGCCGATCCCGGTGCTGCGCGCGCAGGCCCGCCGCGCGGTGCTCGGCGGGGCCGGCAATGTCGCCAAGAACATCGAGGCGCTGGGCGCGCGCGCCATTCTGATCGGCCTGATCGGTAATGACGAAGCCGGGCGCGAGATCGTGGCGATGGCCCCGCCCGATGGTGGCATCGCGCTGCGCGCGGTGGTGGTCCCCGGCCGGCCCTCCACCGTGAAAACCCGCTTCATGTCCGGCGCCCACCAGCTGCTCCGGCTGGACGAGGAGGAGGCCGGTCCCGCCGATGCCACCGCGATCGCGGCCCTGCTTGACACCTTCGCCGCCTGCTTGCCGCAGGTGCAGGCGGTGGTGCTGTCCGACTACGCCAAGGGTGTGCTGACCGATGCGGTGCTCGCCCCCGCCATCGCCATGGCGCGCAACGCCGGCGTGAAGCTGGTGGCGGACCCGAAACGCACCGACCTTGCTGGCTATGCCGGCGTCTCGGTGCTGACCCCCAACGAGCTGGAGGTGCTGGCCTCCACCGGCATCTCGGCCACCAGCAACGAGGGCGCTGTCGCCGCCGGGGAGGCCGCCCTGCGCAGCTCCGGCGCCGAGGCTGTGCTGGTCACCCGCTCCGCACGCGGGCTCACCCTGGTGCAACGCGATGCGCCCGCCCTTCACCTGCCCACCGAGGCGCGCGAGGTGGCCGATGTCTCCGGCGCCGGCGACACGCTGATCGCAACCTTCGCCGTCAACCTCGCCCATGGTGCCGACCTGGCCGAATCCGCCCGCATCGCCAACGTGGCGGCAGGCCTCTCGGTGGCCAAGCAGGGCACCGCCACCGTCAGCCACAGCGAGCTCGCCATGGCGCTGCACGCACCGGCCGAGACGCTGGACGGCAAGATCATGACCCAGGATGAAGCGGCCGCCCAGGTGGCGCGCTGGCGTGCCGCCGGTCTGCGCGTGGGCTTCACCAACGGGTGTTTCGACCTGATCCATCCCGGCCATGTCCGCCTGCTGACCCGTGCCCGCGCCCGCTGCGACCGGCTGGTGGTGGCGCTCAACTCGGATGCCTCGGTCAAGCGCCTCAAGGGCCCGACCCGTCCGGTGCAGACCGAGGCGTCGCGCTCCGTGGTGATGGCCGGGCTGGAGGCAGTCGATCTGGTGCTGATCTTCGAGGAGGACACCCCGCTCGAAATCATCACCCGGCTGCTGCCCAGCATGCTGTTCAAGGGGGCCGATTGGGGCAGCATCGATCAGGTGGTGGGCAGCGACGTGGTGATCGCCCATGGTGGGGAGGTGGCGCTGCTTGCCTTCGAGGATGGCCACAGCACCACCAGCATCATCGCGCGCAGCCAGCTTGGGGAGAAAACCTCGTGATCATTGTGACAGGCGGCGCCGGCTTCATCGGCTCCAATGTGCTGGCCGAGCTGGAGGCGCGCGGCGAGAAAAGCCTGGTCTGCTGCGACTGGCTGGGCTCGGAGGGCAAATGGCGCAACATCGCCAAGCGCCGGCTGGTGGACATCGTGGCGCCCGAAGCGCTGGACGGCTTCATCGCCGCCAATTTCCACGACATCACCGCGATCTACCATCTGGGCGCCATCTCGGAGACCACGGCGATCGACGGCGATCTGATCGTCGAGCGCAACTTCGCCTTCTCCAAGATGCTCTGGCAGCATTGCGCCAGGCTGGACATCCCGTTCCTCTACGCCTCCTCGGCGGCCACCTACGGCGATGGCGAGCAGGGCTTCACCGACAGCAACGAGATCGACGAGAACGGCAAGCTGCGCCCGCTGAACCTGTATGGCTGGAGCAAATGGCTGTTCGACTGTTGGGCGCTGGAACACGGCGTGAATGATGCACCGCCGGTCTGGGCGGGTCTGCGCTTCTTCAACGTCTACGGCCAGAACGAATACCACAAGGGCTCGATGATGAGCCTGGTTGCCAAGATCGTGCAGGCGCACAAGCCGGGCCAGCCGGTCAAGCTGTTCAAATCCCACAAGGACGGCTTCGCCGATGGCGAACAGCTGCGCGACTTCGTCTCGGTGGATGACGTGGTGAGCGTCATGCTCTGGCTCGGCGCGCGCGGTGAGCCTTCCGGCATCGTCAATGTCGGCACCGGCACGGCGCGCAGCTTCGCCGATCTGGCCCGCGCCGCGGTGCGGGCCTGCGGGGACGAGCCGAAGCTGGAGTTCATCGACATGCCGGAGAGCATCCGCCCGGCCTATCAGTATTACACCTGTGCAAACATGCAGCGCCTGCGCGGCCTCGGCTACAACCGGGAATTCGCGTCGCTGGAAGATGGGGTGACGGCTTACGTGCAGAACTATCTGCTGGCCGCCGACCGCTTCAGATAAGGCCTGACCGGACGCATTGACCGGCGATTGTCGGCCAATTCATTTGAGTGCCAGGCGGTGTGCCGATACCCTGGGACTGTCCGCTGATCTCGGAGCCAGTCGTGAGCAGTTCCGTCTCCATCGCCAAAGCCAAAGCCGATTTCGCGGCCCTGTTGGCACGCGCGGAATCCGGTGAGGAGATCACCATCATGCGCAACGGCCGCGCTGTGGCACGCCTGTCTCCACCGCCCAAGCGGCCGCGCAAGCAGAAGATTGTTTTCGGCGATCTGATCGGCATGGAAATACCAGATGATCTCAGCCTGCCGGAGGACGTCATCGAATCGTTCTACAACTCCACGCTGCCGGAGTGATGAGTGGCGTTCTGATTGACACGCATATTCTGATTTGGATGCGCGGTGATCCGCCGCGCATCAATGAGCACGAGCGTCGCGCGATCAGGGATGCGAAGAGCTGTTTCGTCAGCATCGTATCATTTTGGGAGATCGGGTTGCTCTTCAGCGCCGGCCGACTGCGCCCCGACCCTAAGCTGATGGTGCCGCCCGCAGGTATAAAACTGCTGCCTATCGAGCCTGCTCACTGCCTCGACCTCATGGAACTTCCCCCGATCCATCGGGATCCGTTCGACAGAATGCTCATCTCCCAGGCCAGAACCGACGGCTTGACCCTCATCAGCCGTGACGCCGCGATCAGCCGCTACGCCCAGACCGGCGTGGTGAACGTGCTTCCGACCTGATCGCCCCGCCTTGCGGCGGCAAGCCTCAGCCGACACACTCCGGCCAACACCAAAACCGGGGAAACCAGCACCATGGATTTCGCGCTCTCGCCAGAGGTGGACCGCACCCGCCTCGCCATTCGCGATTTTGTCGACCAGCGTCTGATCCCGCTCGAAGCCGATCCCGCCGCCTATGACGAACACGAGAACATCAGCCCCACTCTGCTGGCCACGCTGCGCGCAGAGGCCAAGGCAGAAGGATTGTGGGCGCTGAACATGAAGCCGGAGCGCGGCGGGCGTGGCCTGAGCCTGGCCGAGATCGCGCCCTGCTATGAGGAGATGAACCGCTCCATCTTCGGCCCCGTGGTGTTCAACGCCGCGGCCCCGGATGACGGCAACATGCGCGTGCTGGAACAGGTGGCAACCGAGGCGCAGAAAGCCACCTTCCTGCAGCCGATCATCGACGGCACGGTGCAAAGCGCCTTCGCCATGACCGAGCCGGATGGCTGCGGCTCCGACCCGTCTCTCACCTACACCACCGCCACACGCACCAACACCGGCTGGCGCATCCAGGGCCGCAAATGGTTCATCACCGGCGCTGGTGTGGCCAAGCATTTCATCATCATCGCCCGCACCTCGGATGACACCCGCAAGGGCCTCTCCGCCTTCCTGTTCCACGCCGATCAACCCGGCTGGCGCATCGTCCGGCGCATCCCGATCATGGGGCCCGAGGAACATGGCGGGCATTGCGAGCTGGAATTCGACGGGCTGGAGATCCCCCACGAAAACCTGCTGATGCAGGAGGGGGACGGGCTGAAGGTGACGCAGATCCGCCTGGGCCCCGCGCGCCTCACCCATTGCATGCGCTGGACCGGACTTGCCCGCCGCGCGCTGGAGATCGCCTCCGCCCATGTCGAGAACCGCTCCAGCTTCGGCGCCAGGCTGATCGATCATGAAAGCGTGCAAGGCCTGATCGGGGCTGCCGCCCTGCAGGTGCAGATCGGCCGGCTGCTCACCATGCAGGCGGCCTGGAAACTCGACCAGGGCGATTTCGCCCGCAAGGAGATCTCGGCCGCCAAGATCGTGGTGGCGGATGCGCTGCATCAGGCGGTGGACACCGCCCTGCAACTGCTCGGCGCCAAAGGCTACTCCAAGGACACGCCGATCGAGTGGATGTATCGCTACGCCCGCCAGGCCCGCCTGGTCGATGGCGCCTCCGAGGTCCACCGCATGGTCCTGGCGCAGTCGCTGCGCCGCGACGGCATGGCCTTCTTCGATTGGGGGGCCAAGGCCGATCCCCGCCATGGATGACGCACGCCGCAATGCGCTGGCCGCCTGGTTGTCCGCCCAAAGCCAGGCGGAGATCGTCATCACCCGGATGGCGCTGATGTCAGGCGGTGCCATCCAGCAGAACTGGGCACTCGATGTCACCCGCAACGGCCAGGCCGAAGCCTGGGTGTTGCGCACCGACAGCCAGGCCACCCTCACCCAGTCGCGCCCGCGCGGCGAGGAATTCGCGCTGCTGCGCGCCGCCTTCCAGGCGGGGGTGACGGTGCCGGAGCCGCTGCTGCTCTGCGAAGACCCAACCGTGATCGGCGCTGCGTTCTTCGTCATGCGCCGGATCACCGGCGTGGCTGCCGCCCATCTTGTGGTGCGCAGCGAAACGCTGGGCGGCGGGCGGGAGCAGGCGGTGGCCAGGCTCGGCCAGGAACTCGCCCGCATCCACGCCATCACCACCCCTTTGCCCTTCCTCACCCCGCACCCGGCAACGCCGCCAATGCTGCGCTTCGTGGCCGAGATGCGCACCCATCTCGACGCCGCCGCCCGGAGGCGCCCGGTGCTGGAATGGGGGCTGCGCTGGCTGGAACGCCGGGCGCCCGCCGCGGGCCAGATCGTGCTCTGCCACAATGATTTCCGCACCGGCAATCTGATGCTCACCGATCACGGCGTGGCCGGCGTGCTCGATTGGGAGTTCGCGGCCTTCGGCGACCGCCACGAGGATCTCGGCTGGTTCTGTGCCCGCTGCTGGCGCTTCGGCAGTCCGCACGAGGCCGGCGGCATCGGCTCGCGCGCGGCCTTCATCGCGGCGTATGAGGCGCAGGCCGGTGTGCGCATCGACCCATCGCAGATCGCGCTGTGGGAGGTCGCCGCCACGATACGCTGGGCCGTCATCGCGCTGTCCCAGGCGCAGCGCCACCTCTCCGGCGCCGAGCACAATCTGGAGGCCGCACTGACCGGCCATATCGTGCCTGATCTCGAAGCCGACATCCTGCAGGCCACCACATGACCCAGCATTCCGCCATGGAAGAACCGCAGACCGCAGCCCTGCTGGAGGCGGCGCGCACCACGCTGCTGCAGCGCGTGGTGCCGGGGCTCGCGGGGGATGCGAAATTCCAGGTGCTGATGGTCGCCAATGCCATCGCCATCGCCCTGCGCGCGCTGCAGCACGGCCCGGTGCCACCGCTGGACGACGAGGCCGCCCTGGCCGCCGCCATCCGCGCCGGCCATCACGATGACGACCCGGCCCTGGCCGCCCTGTTGCGCACCCACACCGGCTTGCGGCAGCGTATCAGCAGCAAGCCCGCCCGCTAGAGGCGGCACCCAGGGGAACGCCTTATGCCATCATCGATCTACGACCAGGATCTGGACAAGAACGCGGCCAATTACGTGCCGCTCTCGCCGATCTCCTTCCTGGCCCGCGCCGGGCGCGTCTATCCCGCCCGCACCGCCATCATCCATGGCGCGCGCCGCATCACCTATGCGCAGATGCTGGAACGCTGCCGCCGCTTCGCAAGCAGGCTGGCCGCCCTCGGCATCGGCCGCGGCGACACGGTGGCGGTGCTCGCCCCCAACGTGCCCGCGATGCTGGAGGCGCATTACGCCGTGCCAATGACCGGCGGCGTGATCTGCGCCATCAACACCAGGCTGGATGCCGCCACCATCGCCTTCATCCTGCAACATGGAGAGGCCAAGGTGTTTCTCGTCGATCGCGAACTGGCCCCGGTGGCCAAGGCAGCCCTCGACCTGCTGGACCACAAGCCGATCGTCATCGGCATCGATGATGCGCTGACCGATGCGGGCGAGGTGCTGGGCGAGGAATACGAAAGCTGGATCGCGGCGGGCGATGCCAGCTATCCGGTGCAGGGCCCCGGCGATGAGTGGGATGCGATCTCGCTCGGCTACACCTCCGGCACCACGGGCAACCCCAAGGGCGTGGTGTGCCATCACCGCGGCGCCTATCTCAACGCCATCGGCATGGCGCTGGCCATCGGTCTCACCACCCAGAGCGTCTATCTCTGGACGCTGCCGATGTTTCACTGCAATGGCTGGACCTGCACCTGGGCGGTGACGATGCAGGGCGCCACCCATGTCTGCCTGCGCCGCGTCGACCCGGCACTGATCTATCCGCTGATCGCCGAGCACAAGGTCACCAATCTCTGCGCCGCCCCGGTGGTGCTGACCATGCTGATCCACGCGCCGGCGGAGCAGGTTCGCCCGTTCTCCCATCGCGTCTATGTGCTGACCGGGGGCGCAGCCCCGCCCACCCCGGTGATCGCCGCCATGGAAAGCCGCGGCTTCACCATGGGGCACGGCTATGGCCTGACCGAGGTCTATGGCCCGCTCACCGTCTGCTTCTGGCAGGAGGGGCTGGAGGAGATGAGTGTTGCCGACCGCGCCCGCTTCCTGTCCCGCCAGGGCGTGCCGCTCGTCACCGCCGAGGATGCCCACGTGATGGACGCGCAGATGCAAATCGTGCCGCAGGATGCCACCGCGATGGGGGAGTTGATGCTGCGCGGCAACACCGTGATGAAGGGCTATCTGAAGAACAAGGCCGCCACCGACGCCGCCTTCGAAGGCGGCTGGTTTCACTCGGGCGATCTTGGTGTGGCGCATCCGGACAGCTATCTGGAGGTGAAGGACCGCTCGAAGGACATCATCATCTCCGGCGGCGAGAACATCTCCTCGCTGGAGGTGGAGGAGGTGCTCTACCGCCATCCCGCCGTGATGGAGGCCGCCGTGGTTGCCGCCAGCGATGACAAATGGGGCGAGGTGCCGCACGCCTTCATCACGCTGCGCCCCCAGGCCGAGGTGCCGACGCAGGAGGCGATCGTCGCCTTCTGCCGCGAGCATCTGGCACGCTTCAAGGTGCCCAAATACGTGACCTTCACGGCGCTGCCGAAGACGGCGACGGGGAAGATCCAGAAATATGAACTGCGGCGGTTGGCGGGGGGTTAGGCCTTCTTTTTTTCAAAAAAAGAACCGCTGTCTTGCCCTCAAAGCAAACTCGCCAGCAACGGCACCAGCACCGCCGTGATCAGCCCGTTCAGCCCGATCGCCACACCGCCGAACGCGCCTGCGGTCTCGCTCACCAGCAGCATGCGGGCCGTGGCCAGGCCGTGCCCCGCCATGCCCGCGGCCAGGCCCTGTGCCATCGGGTTGCGAATGCCCAGCAGCCGATTGACCGGCGGGATCAGCACGATGGCGGTGAGGCCGGTCAGCAGCACGAACACCGCGGCCAGCGATGGCTGCCCGCCGATCTGCTCGGCGATGCCCATGGCGATCGGCGTGGTGACGGATTTCGGCGCCAGCGAGCGCACCACCACATCGGGGGCGCCCATCAGCCGGGAGATCAGCATGGCGGAGCCGGCGGCGGTGATCGAGCCGGCCAGCAGCGCCGGCAGAATGGCGCGCGCCGAGCGGCGGATGCGCGAAAGATTGGCATACATCGGCAGCGCCAGCGCCACCGTCGCCGGCCCCAGCAGGAAATGCACATATTGCGCGCCCTGGAAGAAGGCGCTGTACGGCGTGTGGGTTGCCAGCAGCAGCACGGACAGGATCGCGACACTGATCAGCATCGGGTTGGCCAGGGCAAACCCCGGTGCGCGATTGGCGATCTGCATGGCGAGTTGCCAGACCACCAGCGTGCTGACCAGGCCAAGCAGCGGCGTGGTCTCCAGATAGACCCAGAGATGGAAGATCTTGTCCATCTCAGCCCTCATCCCGCCGGGCGAGGCGCTGCATGACCAGACCGGTCACCGCAAGGCCCAAGGCGGTTGAAACCGGGATCGCCACCAGCAGCACCAGCCAGTTGCGCCCCAGCACGTCGAGTTGGGTGATCACGCCGACGCCGGCCGGCACGAAGAGCAGCCCGAAATGGCGCAGCAGCCAGTTGCCGGTGGCCTCCTGCGCCGGCGTGGCCCCCCCGCGCCAGATCAGCAGGCCAAGCAGCAGCACCAGCCCGATCACCGGGCCCGGCAAGGGCAGGTCCAGGAAGCGGGCGATCACCTCCCCCACGAACTGACAGACGATGAGCAAGGTGAACGCGTTCAGCATGACGCTTAGGCTGAACCGCGCCGGTGCCGACGTAAACCCGGGAATGCGGATAAAACCGGCTCTACTGCAACGGGATGACGACACCCACCATCGGGATCGGCACATGCGCCTTGTGGGCGTAGGGATCGTTGGTGGAGCTGGGGGTGAAGCTGTCCCCGCGATGGGTGTCGGATTGCTGCAGCCAGATCGTGGTCAGGTGGCTGTGGGCTGAAGGCGGGGGCGGCGGCACCAGGCTGGATTGCGGCGCGGCCGGCGGCGGCGCCTGCTTTGCATTTGGCGGCGTCTGCACGGGCGGTGAGGCCTGCAGGAAGGGCGGTCTGGCGAGATCGGGGGCCGCCGTCGCGGCCGGCCCGGCCCGCGCAGCCTGCGGCACAACCGAACCGGCCATGGCGATCCCGACCGGCACTGCGACGCAGAGGACGAGGGTGCGATACATGAGCAAGCCCTGTAGCACCGCCCCTCATCGGAAGCACGGCGGAAAAACGGCAGAACCATGGCACAACCCGCGCGCGCCGCATGGCCGGCAGCCTGTTGCCACGCATCACATGCTGGCAGCGACACGCTGCTGGTGCACGCTGCTGGTGCACGCTGCTGGGTCTCGCTGGCCAAGTCATGCGGCCCGCCCCTCTAGGCCAAGACACGCTGTCCAAGACGCTCCGTCCGAGACACCCTGGCCAAGACAGCCTCGCCAAGCCACCCTCACCGAGACAGCCTCACCAAGACACGCTGCCCGAGCCACCCCTGTCCCACGCCTTGAAACGCGGCGTCCCACAGGGCTGTCCAACGCCGCCCCAGCCCCCTGCGTGTCAGGCCTCCGCCCGTCAGACCCAACCCGTCAGATCCCAGCCCTTCAGACCGTGAGGTTCAACAAGGACCCGCGCGGCAGAATCTGGCCAGGCTGCAACTGCATCGGCGCCGGCTGCACAGCCCCCTGCCCGCCTGGCTGGCTGCCACCGCCCTGGCTGGTCGGCGCGCGGGCGGCGGCGGACTGCACCGGACGTGCACCGGCAATCGGGGTGGGGCCTTGAAGGGCAGCGCTGCCAAAGGCGGCAAGGGAACCAGAGGAGATCATGCGGCGAAGTATGGCATCCATGGATGAACCAATCGTAAACGCAAACACGCCGCGAGAATGATATCATTCTCGCGGCGTGTCCATGCGTCTCAATAATTGGCAGCGCGCTGGCTGCCTCACACCGCGAGGGCGGCAACCCCCGGCAGCGTCTTGCCTTCCATCCACTCCAGGAACGCCCCGCCGGCGGACGAGACATAGCTGAACTGGTCGGACACGCCGGCATGGCGCAGGGCCGAGACCGTGTCGCCACCGCCGGCCACGCTGAGCAGCGCGCCAGATTGCGTGGCGGACGCCACCGCCTTGGCCAGCGCCACGGTGGCGGCGTCGAACGGGGCGGTCTCGAACGCGCCGAGCGGGCCGTTCCACACCACCGTCTTCACGCCAGAAAGCCGCGCATTCAGGGCGGCCACGGTGGCAGGCCCCACATCCAGCATCATCGCATCAGCCGGGATCGCATCCACGCCCACGGTCAGCGTGGGCGGGTTGGCGCGGAACTCGGCGGCGGTGACGGCATCGACCGGCAGCACGATCTCACAGCCGGAGGCCTTCGCCTTGGCCACGATCTCAAGCGCTGTGGCATGCATCTCGGCCTCCTGCAGAGACTTGCCCACCGAAATCCCCTGCGCCGCCAGGAAGGTGTTGGCCATGGCGCCGCCGATCACCAGCAGATCGACGCGGCCGACCAGATTGCCCAGCAGATCGAGCTTGGTGGAGACCTTGGAGCCACCGACAATCGCCAGCACCGGGCGCACCGGGGTGCCGAGCGCCTTGGTCAGCGCCTCCAACTCGGCCTGCATCAGGCGGCCGGCATAGGCGGGCAGCTTGTGGGCCACACCTTCGGTGGAGGCATGAGCACGATGGGCCGCGGAGAACGCGTCATTGACGAAGAGATCGGCAAGGCCCGCCAGCTCGGCTGCCATCGCGGGGTCGTTCTTCTCCTCGCCCGCGTGAAAGCGGGTGTTCTCCAGCACCAGCACCTGGCCGTTGCCAAGCGCCGCCACGGCGGTCTGCGCAACCGTGCCCAGGCAGTCATCGGCGAACGCCACGCTCTGGCCCAGCACCTCGCCCAACGCCACTGCCATCGGGGCCAGCGACATCTCCGGCACGCGCTTGCCCTTCGGCCGGTCGAAATGGCTGCACACGATCACCCGGGCACCCTTCTCCGCCAGCTCCCGAATGGTCGGCGACAGACGCTCGATGCGGGTGAGGTCGGTGATCCGCCCATCGCGCACCGGCACGTTGAGGTCCGCGCGCAGCAGCACGCGTTTGCCGGCAACATCAAGACCATCAAGCGTGCGATAGGACATAAGCGAAGCCTTCATTCTTGCGGATCAAACGAAAACGCCCGGCATTGCTGCCGGGCGCTTGGGTGTCAGAGGCTGCCGAACAGGGCGGCAGTGTCCGCCATGCGGTTCGAGAAGCCCCATTCATTGTCGTACCAGCTCATCACGCGCACCAGCCCGCCATCGACCACGGCGGTCTGCGTGGCATCGAAGGTGGAGGAGGCCGGCACGTGGTTGAAGTCCGAGCTGACCAGCTTGTCGGTGTTGTAGCCGAGAATACCCTTCAGCGGGCCTTCCGAGGCGGCCTTCATCGCGGCGTTGACCTGCTCCTTGGTGACGCTCGTCTTCAGCACCACGTCCAGGCTGACCAGCGACACGTTGGGCGTCGGCACGCGGATGGCGGTGCCGTCCAGCTTGCCGGCGAGCTCCGGCATCACCAGGCCCACGGCCTTGGCGGCACCGGTCGAGGTCGGGATCATGTTGGAGGCGGCGGCGCGGGCGCGGTGCAGGTCCTTGTGCAGCGTGTCCAGCGTCGGCTGGTCGCCGGTGTAGGAATGGATGGTCACCATGTAGCCGCGCTCGATGCCGAAGGCATCGTGCAGCACCTTGGCCACCGGGGCGAGGCAGTTGGTGGTGCAGGAGGCGTTGGAGACCACGGTCATGTCGGCGGTCAGCGTCTTCTCGTTCACGCCATACACGATTGTGGCATCGGCATTGTCGCCAGGGGCCGAGATCAGCACCTTGCGGGCACCCGCGGTGATCAGCGCCGAGGCCTTCTCCTTCGAGGTGAAGATGCCGGTGCATTCCATCGCCACGTCCACGCCCTGGAACGGCACCTTGGTCGGATCGCGCTCGGCGGAGACCACGATCGGGCCATAGGTGCGGCCGTTCATGGTGATGGTGATGGCCTGGCCGTCCACATGCACCTCACCGGGGAAGCGGCCATGCACGCTGTCATAGCGGAACAGATGGGCGTTCGCCTCCACGGAGCCGAGATCGTTGATCGCCACCGGCACCACATCGGTGCGGCCCGATTCGATGATGGCGCGCAGCACGAGGCGGCCGATGCGGCCGAAGCCGTTGATGCCGATCTTCACAGCCATGGAACTCACTCCCTCAGGGGTTAAACGGACACAGGATTAAGCGGACAGGCGGCGCTTGACGGCGGCCGCGATCGCCTCCGGCGTGATGCCGAAATGCTTGTAGAGCACGTCGATGGGGGCGGAGGCGCCGAAGCTGTCCAGCCCGATGAACACGCCATCAGCACCCAGCCAGCGCTCCCAACCGAACGAGCTGCCGGCCTCGACACCCACGCGCGGGGCGCCACCCAGGATCTGCGTGCGATAGACCTCGTCCTGCTGGGCGAACAGCTCCCAGCACGGCATCGACACCACGGCCACCGTGATCCCCTCGGCGGCCAGTGCTGCGCGGGCCTCCATGGCGATCGCCACCTCGCTGCCGGTTGCGATCAGCGTGGCCTGGCGCGGCCCCTCGGCCTCGGCCAGCACATAGGCGCCGCGGGCGGAGCGGTTCTCACCGGTGTCGGTCCGCAAGGCCGGCAGACCCTGGCGCGACAGGGCCAGCAGGCTCGGGCCATCGGCGCGACGCAGGGCGAGTTCCCAGCACTCCGCGGTTTCCATCGCATCGGCCGGGCGGAAGGTCAGCACGCCGGGCATGGCGCGCAGGCTGGCCAGATGCTCCACCGGCTGATGCGTCGGCCCATCCTCGCCGAGCCCGATGCTGTCATGCGTGAGAACATGCACCACGCGCAGGCGCATCAGCGCAGCCAGGCGCAGCGCCGGGCGCATATAGTCGGTGAAGACAAAGAACGTGCCGGAATACGGGATCAGCCCGCCATGCAGCGCCATGCCGTTCATGCAGGCGGCCATGCCGTGCTCACGGATGCCGTAATGGATGTAGCGGCCGGCGAAATTGCCAGGCGTCACAAACCCCATGCCCTTGACCAGCGTGAGGTTGGAGCCGGTGAGATCGGCCGAGCCGCCGACCATCTCCGGCACCGCCGGCACCAACGCCTCCAGCGCCTTCTGGCTGGACTGGCGGGTGGCAAGCTTGGGCTTCTTCTCGGCGATGTCGGCGCGCAGGGCCGCCATCGTCTCGTGGAAATTCTCCGGCAGGCGGCCGGCCATCACACGTTCGAACTCGGCGCGCATCGGGTGATGCGCCAGACGCTTCAGCCAGGCGCGCCGCGCGGTGGCACCCCGGCTGCCGGCGGCCTGCCAGGCCTCGGCAATGCCCTCCGGCACCTCGAACGGCGCGTGGTTCCAGCCCAAAGCGGCCTTGGCAGCCTGCGCCTCCTCCGGCCCCAGCGGCGCGCCATGCGAGCCCGCGGTGCCGGCCTTGGTGGGCGCGGAGAAGCCGATGATGGTGCGGCACGCGATCAGCGTGGGCTTGGAGGCGCGCATCGCGGACGAGATGGCGGAAGCGGTATCGGCCGGGTCATGCCCGTCCACCCGCTTGGTGGCCCAGCCACAGGCGGCGAAGCGCTTCAGCTGATCCTCGGTGGAGGACAGGTTCACATTGCCGTCGATGCTGATCGAGTTGTCGTCCCACAGCACGACGAGCTTGTTCAGCTTCAGATGGCCGGCCAGGCTGATCGCCTCCTGGCTGATGCCCTCCATCAGGTCGCCATCGCCACAGGTCACCCAGGTGCGGTGATCGACCAGCGAGCGGCCGAAGCGGGCGGCGAGCATGCGCTCGGCGAGCGCCATGCCGACGGCGGTGGCAAGGCCCTGGCCGAGCGGGCCCGTGGTGGTCTCGATCGCCGGGTGTTCGCCATATTCTGGATGGCCGGCGGCGGGGGAATGCAGCTGGCGGAAATTCTTCAGATCCTCGATGCCCATGCCGGCATGACCGGTCAGATGCAGCAGCGAGTAGAGCAGCATCGAGCCATGACCGCCGGACAGCACAAAGCGGTCGCGGTCCGGCCAGCGCGGATCGGCGGCGTCGAATTTGTGAAACCGTGTCCACAGCGCGGTCGCCACATCGGCCATGCCCATCGGCATGCCCGGATGTCCGGACTTGGCGCGTTCCACCGCATCGATGGAAAGGGCCCGGATGGCATCGGCCATCCGGCGTTCATTCGTGGCGGGACGCGCCAGAATGGCGGCCTGTGCGGCCAGAGCGGGATTCTCGCCCGCAATTTCTGCAATCGACGCCATGGGCGATCTCCTTCGCGAGCGTTCTCCTATAATCCCCCCGCCGCCCCGGCAAGCCCCGCCCGCCCGCCTGATGCCCTGCGGATCACGGGGCACATGTGTGCGTGCGACATGGGAATGACACTGCTTGACGCGAACGGAGCCGCGCGTGCACCCATGACGCGCAGCCGAGCGATGATGGAGAGTGAGCGCGTGCCCAACACCGATTTCCGCCGTGCGATGCGCTGGTATGTCCGTCGCGGCCGATCGATGCTGGAACAGCTCGGTGTGCTGCCGCCGCCGGCACACATCCCTCTGGTGCCGCAGTTCAGCGCGGCCGAGGCGGCGCGCGTGCACGCGGCGCTGCGCCTGCTGGCGCCCTGCGACGTGGTGGGCACCGGCAAGATCCGCATCGGCGGGCAGCTGGATGGCGGCTACGTGCTGGTGGACCAGCTCGATCCGCGCCAGCCGGTGCTCAGCATCGGCATCGGCCCCAGCGTGACCTTCGACACCGAGATGGCCGAGCGCGGCCATGTGCTGCATCTCTACGACCACACGATCGAGACCCTGCCTGGCGATCACCCGAGCTTCACCTGGGAGAAGATCGGCGTGGCGCCCGAAACCGATCCGGCGCGCAACATGCGTTCGCTGGCGGACATGGCCGCCCGCCTGCCGCAAACCGGCTGCGATCCGATCCTGAAGATGGATGTGGAGAACGCCGAATGGGCGGTGCTGGCGGCAACGCCGCCCGCCGTGCTGCGCCAGTTCGCGCAGATCACCATCGAGCTGCACCAGTTGCTCAGCCTGCACCAGACGGCGTTCAACACGCTGGCGGTGCAGGCGCTGCGCCATCTGACGCAGGATTTTGCGGTGGTGCATGTGCACGGCAACAATTTCAGCCCGCTTGGCACCTCCGGCGGCTTCACCGTCAGCCGCACGCTGGAACTCACCCTGGTGCGCCGCGATCTGGTGCGGACCGCCCCCAACACAACCTGGTATCCGACCGCGCTGGACACGCCGAACTGGGAGGATTGCCCGGACTATAATCTGTGGTTCTTCCCCTTCGCCCCGGGGTCGGAAAACCTGACGCTGCCAGACAGCGCGCCGCTTGTATCGCAGGGCTGATCCTGCGATTTTCGGGCATGGCCCATTCCTTCGAACCACCCGCCCCCGCCATTCTACGCAACACCGAGCTCGACACGGCCGAGATCTGGCAGGCCCGGGTTGATCTGGCAGCCTGTTTCCGCATGGCGGCGCGGCTCGGGCTGCAGGAGGGCATCTGCAACCATTTCTCCGCCATGGTGCCGGGCAGTGACGAGCTGTTCCTGGTCAACCCCTATGGCTGGGCGTTCGAGGAGATCACCGCCTCGCGCCTGCTGATCTGCAGCCTCGACGGCGCGGTGCTGGCAGGCAATGGCGTGCCGGAGGCCACCGCCTTCTACATCCACGCCCGCCTGCACGCCCGCCACAGGCGCGCCCGGGTGGCGCTGCACACGCATATGCCAAACGCCACCGCACTTGCCATGCTCGAAGGCCCGCCTCTGCTCTGGGCCGGGCAGACCGCGCTGAAATTCCACGGCCGCACCGCGGTGGACGAGGCCTATAACGGCCTGGCGCTTGACTCCACCGAAGGCGACCGGATTGCCGCCGCGATGGGCGATGCCGATGTGGTGTTCCTGGCCAATCACGGCGTGATGGTGGTGGGGCCGAGCATCGCGGAAGCCTGGGATGATCTCTACTACCTGGAGCGCGCCTGCGAGGTGCAACGCCTGGCCATGGCCACCGGCCGCCCCCTGCGCAAGGTGGACCCGGATGTGGCGGCGCGCACCGCGGCCCAGATGCGGGCCGAGGACAGCTCCAGCGCCCGGCTGCATCTGGAGAGCGTCAAGCGCATCCTGGACCGGCATGAGCCGGAATATCGCCAGTGACCCTGCCACGCATCGCCCGCCACCTGCTGCCGCTGCTGACGCTGCTGGCCGGCTGCACGCCCAGCCTGTCCGGCCCGCCCTTTGTGCATCTGATCGACCGGCGCGATCTGGCAGGTTATTCAGCACCGAAGCCCAGCCCGGCCACCAAGCTGCCGCCCCTGCCGCTGGCCGTGGTGCGGTTCGACAGCGTGCAGGTCGATTTCCGCCCGCAGCTTGACGCCGCCATCGACGCGGCGCTGGCCCGCAAGCCGGATGTCGAGTTCAACGTGGTGTCACCGCTGACCCATGCATCCGCCCCGGATGCCACGATTCAGGCCCATGCCACCGAGGTTGCGCGCGAGATCGCCGAGCGCAGCGTGGACCCTGCGCGCATCCATCTCGGCGTGTCCGAGGTGCCAGGCCAGCCGGCACAGGAGATCCGCGTCTACGTGCGCTGATCCGGCTGCTTGGCCCGGGTGTCTGGCCGCAGTCTCCAGCCCGACCGCGCTCGAGGCTCCCATGCGTCTGCGAAGCGTGTGGAGACGTGCGTTCTCCTCAATCGTTTCCATCCGCGGGGCGGCCGCTTCATCTTGTTGATGTTTTCATTTCATGTTATCGAAACTTTGTTAGGCTAAAGGATCGATCATGAAATCGTCATTGTTTGTATCAGCACTTGCCGTAGCCCTGCTGCTGTCCCCGGTCGCTCGGGCGGACCTCCAGACGTATGATCTCTCTTACAGCACCGTCACCGGCGACTACGTCACGGGCACGATCACGATCGACACCGCCGAGACCTACAGCAGAAGCAATCTCGTCGGCAGCCCGCCGCATTCCGTCTATTCGTTCGCTATCGTTCCCAATCTGACCTATGGCGGTCCGGAGTTCGCTGGCATTGGCACGCCCACCATCACTGGGTATGAGCAGGACAGCCTGAGCCAGAACGGTTCAATCTATCTCGACGTCTTTACCAACAACGTCAGCGTCGATCTTGGACTCCTCACCACCGGCGGGTTTACCAATGCGGCGCAGATCGGGGTAGGCACGCCGAGCACGGTGATGGATGTCACCTATGGCGAGACCAATTTCGAAATGACGGGCTCGATGACGCTGGTCAGCGACATCCCCGAACCCGCCTCGCTCGGGCTGTTCGCCACCGCCGCAGCCCTCCTGCCCATCCTGCGCCGCCGCCGCCCGCAAGGCTGAACGGCGCGACGGCATCGTCCGACCCGACAGCAAAATCCGACCGATTGAGTCCAATCGGTCGGACCGAACTCTAGCCCTGCGCGCGCAGCATGCGCACCGCATGGGTGATCAGATCGACATCACCCTCCAGCAGATCGGCGGTGGTGAGGTGATGCACCTCATCGGGCACGATGCCGGTCTCCTCCAGCTCCATCCCCTCGCCGATGCCCACGCGCACCGCGCGGCGGATCGCAACCCTCAGATCGGCACCGCCGGGCAGGCCGGTGGGGCGCCCGGGCGTGAGGCGCTCGCCGCGCAGCAGGGTCTGGATGTCGCTGTATTTCCAGCGATTGGCGCCACCCGCCCCGGTGTTGGCGTGCACGCCCAGGATCTTGCCGATGCGGTGGTCGCGGAAGCCCGCGATGAAGATGTCGGTGGCCGAATAACTTAGGGCCGAGGTGATCAGCAGCACCGGACCCGGATAGATCCGCTCGGCGGAGCGGATCTCGTTCACATCCGTCATCGGATAGGCGCTCGACCACACCGAGCCGGTCTGCTGGGCGCGCTGCAGCGACGGAATCCAGCGCGACAGATTCTCCGACATCGCCGGGTTGTCGCGTGTCTGCATCTGGCAGAGCTTCAGATTGGCCTCGGTCGCCAGAAACTCCATGCGCATCGGCTGCACCGGCCGGTCGCTGAAGAACTGCAGCAGCCGTTCGGCGGCGGTGACCAGCCCGCCCGGATTGTCGCGCACATCGATGATCAGCCCGGTCTGCGGCAGGCGCTGCAGCAGCATGGCGATGTCATCAAGGAACCCGTCAGGGTCGGAGGTGTTGAAGCTGCGGATGCGCAGATGGGCGAAGGGCTTGCCGTCCAGCATGCCCTTCCAGGCGCGCACCTGGGTGAGGCGGGTGGGCACGCCCTCCTCGAACGGATGCTCGTCATGCACCTCGTGGTGATGCACCTCATGGCCGTGGGTTTCGTGATGCACCACCTTGGGGTGAAACACCGTCTTGCGGTGCCGGCGCAGCGCATCGCCCATGTCGTCCAGTGCCAGCACCAGCGAATGCGCCGGCGCAGGGGCGGCCGGCTTGTGGCGCACATGCGCGTCAGTATTCAGCCCGCACACCCGCCAATCCATATGGGTGCGATGGCGATGGCCGTCATGCGCCTGGTATTCAATCTCGACATACATCTCATCGGGCGGCGCCAGGCGCAGCATCGGCCGCTGGGTGAGGGCCGCCACCGCGCGGGCCTGGGAGGCGGCGCGGTTGGCGCCACCGGTGAAGCGGGCCAGCTTCTCGATGGCGCGGAAGATCGGAATGCCGCTCCAGGCCAGGATCTGCACGCCCTCCGCGAACGGTGCGTGCACGCAGCCCGGCATCACATGCGTCACGATCACGCGGCGCACGCCGGCATCGGTTGCAATCCCCACCTGGAACGGCAGATAGGCCACCTTGCTCGCATAGGCCTCGGGCAGGGTGTAGACCGTGTGCAGGTCGCGCAGCTCGGCGAACACACCCACCAGCTCGGAATGAAAACACGTCTCGGTGGCCAGGTCCTGCACCGAGTGCGACAGCGAGCGCAGACGGGCCACCGGGTCGAAGCCATGCGCCATGCGCTTGTGCGGCAGATGGGCGTAGTGATCGGCCAGCACGCGCGCCGCCGCATCGACGATGATGCGCTTCTCCTCCACGGAGAGCGGTTTCACGCTGGCCATGAAATCCTGCAGCGACTGCGAATTGTGCCAGTCAATCCCGTCAAAAGCGTCAGTGGCGTGCATGGGTCAACTCCGATACGTCAACGGTTGCTGCGGTGTGCGGGCGGGCGCAATATGAAGAGGATGATCGGTGCATGATGCACCACGGTGATTGCATGCTCTGCCCGCACTGCCAGTCGGACAATTCTGACACCAGCCGCTTCTGTGACAATTGCGGCAATTCCCTAGTTGTGTCGTGCGGTGGTTGTGGTGCAGTCGGCCGTCCCGGCGCGCGGTTCTGTTCGCAATGCGGCACGCGGCTGGGCGGCGGCAAACCGGCGGCACCGGTTCCGGAACAGGTCGTTGCGCCAGAAGAACGCCAAAATCCATTTTCGAGGCATATCGAGGAAGGTGAGCGTAAGCAAGTAACGGTTTTGTTTGCCGATATACGCGGCGCCACCGAGCTGATCGACGCGTTGGACCCGGAAGCCGCCATGGGGCTGCTCGACCCGGCGCTGGCCGCGATGACCGAGGCGGTGCAGCGCTTCGGCGGCACGGTGAACCGCGTGCAGGGTGATGGCATCATGGCGCTGTTCGGCGCCCCGGTGGCGAGCGAGGACCATGCCGCCCGCGCCTGCCTGGCTGCCCAGGCGATACTGAGCGGCGTGCAGGCGCTGCACGGCCATATCGCGGTGCGAGTCGGCATGCATTCCGGCGAGGTGGTGATCCGCGCCGTGGGCCATGATCCGTCCGATTACGACGCGGTCGGCGTCACCGCGCATCTGGCGCATCGCATCGAGCAGCTCGCCGCCCCCAACACCGCCTGCCTCACCGGGCGCACCGCCCTGCTGGCGCATGGCACCGTCGATCTCGAACTGCTCGGCCCGCGTCGCATCGCGGGCATCGCCGAGCCGGTGGAGCTGTTCCGGCTGATCTCCGCCCATGAGCGCCCGGCCTGGGAGGTGCGCGCGGCGGCCGGGCGGATGACGCGCTTCCTCGGGCGCGACCCCGAGATGCGCCAGCTGGAGACATCGCTCGGCCGCGCCGCGATGAGCCGCGGCCAGGTCGTGGCGCTGATCGCGGAGCCCGGCATGGGCAAGTCCCGCCTGGTGCATGAATTCCTCAGCCGGCTGCCGCAGGGCTATTGGAACGTGGTCACCGCGGCCGCCATGAGCCACGGCGTGCACGCCCCCTACCGGCTGGCCGCCGATCTGATCCGCGCCGTCCTCGGCGTGGACCGACAGCATGACCGCGCCGAGGTCACCCGCAAGCTGGCCCACACGCTGTCCCTGCTGGGGCTGGATTCGCCGGAGGATGCAGCCCCCCTGGAGAGCCTGCTCGACCTGCCGGTGACCGATGCCACCTGGAACGAGCTGTCCCCCGATGCGCGCCAGGAGCGCATGCTGCCGGTGCTCAAGACCGTCATGCTGCGCGAATGCGCGATCCGCCCGCTGCTGCTGCTGCTGGAGGATCTGCACTGGGCCGATCCCCAATCCGAAGCCCTGCTCGATGTGCTGGTGGACGGGCTGGGGGCCGCGCGCTGCATGCTGCTGCTCACCAGCCGCCCGGTGTCCGGCGCCGGCTGGACCGGCATCGCCGGGCGCAGCTTCGCAACCTTCCTGCATCTCGGCCCGCTGCTGCCGGAGGCCGCCCACCGCCTGCTGGAGGAGATGCTGGGGCGCGGCGAGCAGCTGGCGCCGCTGCGCGCGCGCATCGTCGAGCAATCGGACGGCACGCCGCTGTTCATCGAGGAACTCGCCCGCTCGCTGATCGAGCAGGGCATCGTCGTGGCCGATCCACCGGCGATGCGGCTGACGCGCGAGATGGTCGATCTGCAACTGCCGGCCAGCGTGCAGGGCGTGGTGGCCGCGCGTATCGACCAGCTTCCAGCCGATCACCGCAGGCTGCTGCAGGTGGCGGCCGTCATCGGCAAGGACGTGCCGCATGACATCCTGGCCGCCACCGCCGATCTCACCGAACGCGCCTTGGTCGAGCAGCTGCGCGCCCTGCAGGCGGCGGAGTTCCTTTATGAGGTCACCTCCTCGGCCGGGCAGGAATACACGTTCAAGCACGGCCTGACCCAGACGGTGGCCTATGAGAGCATGCTCCGGCGGCAGCGCCGCGAACTGCATGCCCGCGTGCTGCTGGCGCTGGAGGAACACGCAGCCGATCGCGCCGATGAGCTGACCGACACGCTGGCCGAACACGCGATGCGCGGCGAGGTCTGGCAGCGCGCCGTCGAACTCACCATGCGCGCCGGGCATCGGGCCAACACGCGCTCCGCCTGGACGGCGGCGGTGGCCTTCTTCGACCAGGCGCTGGAGGCGCTGTCCCATCTGCCGGAAACCCCGCAGACATTGCGCCAGGGCATCGACACACGCCTCGGCCTGCGCGTGGCGCTGGGACCGCTGACCCGGATGGACCGCGTGTTGCAGGTGCTGGAGGAGGCGGCCGGCATCGCCCAACGGCTGGGCGATCTGCCGCGGATGACGCAGATCGATGTCAGCCGCTGCGTGTTCCAGACCATTCTGGGCCATCTGGACGATGCGATCGCCGTCGGCACCAGCAGCGTGCGCGAGGCCGCCCGGCTGGAGGAGCCGGCACCCCGGCTCAACGCCTCCTACGCCCTGGCGCAGGCACATTGGTTCGCCGGCCATTTCGCCGAGGCCGAGCGGGTGCTGGAGGTCAACCTGCCCCTGTTGCGCGGCCAGATGCGGCTGCGCAGCGCCGGCACCACCGGCAGCATCTCGGTGCTGTCGCTGGTCTGCCTGTCCAAGACCTACGCCATCACCGGCGCCTTCGAGCATGCAAGCGAGCTGGCCGCCGAGGCGCAGGCGATCGCGGCCGAGACCCGCAAACCCTACGATCTCACCTATGGCCAGATTGCCGCGGGCTTCGCCCATCTGCTGGCCGGCCGCGCCGAGGAGGCGGTGGCGGATCTGGTGATCGCGCTGGATCACTGCCGCTCCGGCAACGTGCCGGTGCTGATCCCGTCGGTGGCCCGCTATCTGGGCCGTGCCTACGCCCAGGTCGGCCGGTCCGACGAGGCGCATGACCTGCTGGACGACACGATCGAGCATTGCCGCTCGCAAAGCATGGTGGCGCTGAGCATCTGGTGCGGCCTCGCCTCCGGCCACGCGCATCTGGAGGGCGGCACGCATGACGATGCAATCAGCCGGCTGGAGCACAGCGTCGATCTGGCCCGCGCGCATTCCTACCGTCCGGCGGAGGCGCATGGCTGGCATTTGCTCGCCCGCTCGCATTTCGCCCAGGGCCGGATCGTGGATGCCCGCCGCGCGCTGCTTTCGGCGGAGAAACTCGCCTTCGAACTCGGCATGCGCCCCGAATTGGCCGCGATTGCAACGACCAAGCGGCAATTCGGCATCGACGCGCCGGTTTCGCTGCTGCCCAAGTCACGTGCGAGAGGGTGAAAGTTTTTTGACCCTGATTCTTAAAACAGTCAGCACTTTGTTCTTTTTTGAAAAAAAGAACCAAAAAACTTCTATCCGTTTGGACACGGCTTCACCACCATCAGGGCGGCTCTCACCGATGTGGCCTCTGACTTCACGGAAATTCCCAAATTTGTGTACCAGGTACGTATAGGCAAGGATTGGCCCACTGCCCTAGCGTGAGCTTGCCCAACCTGGAGGTGCAAAATGTCCCTTTATAACGTCGCTGGTATGCCTGAGGGTGAGCCGAAGCCGATCAACCTGTCGGATCTCGGCAACATCCTGAAAATCCTGGTCAAGAACCCGTCCATCCGTTCGGACATGTTCGCCAATCCGCAGCAGACCCTCGCCCGCCTCAACTACGAGGCCCATGGCGATGCGGTGAAGTTCTTCGCCTCGCTGAGCGGCGCTGACTTCCATGCCGCGGCCGACGCCTTCGCACCGGCCCATCCGGATCCGGCTCTCGGCATGGCTGAGATGTGATCCAAAGGCGATGGCAACGTCACATGAGGCGGGTCGACTGCTGCTTGTCTCGATGCCGTTTTCCCTCGCCTATTTTCCCAACCTCGCTCTCGGCCTGCTGAAACCGGCAGCCGAGAGCGCAGGCTGGGGCTGCGACACCGAATATTTCTCGCTCGACCATGTGGCAGCCCTTGGTGACGACGCCAACGCGGTGCTCACCGATGTGCGCTACTACAACGCCCAGGTCGGCGAATGGGTGTTCACCGGCGTTGCCAACGGCACCCCGGATGACAACGGCACGGCCTATCTGACCGAGCTGTTCGCCCGCGACTTCCCGGATTTCTATCAGCCCGGCCGAGTCATGGCCTTCCTCGCCGCCCGCGCTGGCGCTGCCGCCTTCATCGAGGAATGCTATCGCAGCGTCGACTGGTCGAAATACCGCATGGTGGGCTTCACCAGCTCCTTCCAGCAGACCATGTCCTCCCTGGCCCTCGCCCGGCGCATCAAGCAGGACTTCCCTGACATGTTCATCGTCATGGGCGGTGCCAACTGCCAGGACGAGATGGGCACCGAGCTGCACCGGCAATATCCGTTCCTCGATGCCGTCTGCCAGGGTGAGGGCGACACCAGCTTCCCCGAATTGCTGCGCCGCGTGGCGGAAGGCCGCGATCTGCGCGGCATTCCCGGCATGGTGGTGCGCGTGGCCGAGGAAACCGTGGTGCCGGCCGCCTCGACCGAATCGGTCAGCGACATGAACAAGCTGCCGATCCCGGATTTCGACGAGTTCTTCGCCCAGCACGCAGCCTTGGGGCTGACCAAACGCCACCCCACCGCGGTGGTGTTCGAAACCTCACGCGGCTGCTGGTGGGGTGCCAAGTCGCATTGCACCTTCTGCGGCCTCAACGGCGTGACCATGAACTACCGCGCCAAGACCCAGGACCGTGCCTTCACCGAGCTGGAATATCTGGTCAAGCGCCACGGCACGCGTGATGTTGCCAATGCCGACAACATCCTGGAGATGCGCTATTTCGAGGAGTTCATCCCCCGCCTGGAGAAAAGCGGGCTCGACCTGCTGATCTTCTACGAGACCAAATCCAACATGAAGCCCTGGCAATGGGCGGCGGCCGGCCGGGCCGGCATCCGCAAGATCCAGGCCGGCATCGAATCGCTGGAAACCGGCATCCTCAAGCTGATGAAAAAGGGCGTCACCGGCATTCAGAACGTGGCGGCGCTCAAACTCTCCGCCGAGGCCGGCATCTACATGGAATGGCTCAACCTGGTGGGCTTCCCCGGCGAGACCGCGGAGAACTACGAGATCATGGCTCGGCTGATGCCGCGACTGATCCATCTCCAGCCCCCCGCCGGCTTCTACCGCGCCCGCGCCGACCGGTTCAGCCCGTTCCAGCGCGATCCGGAGGGGTTCGGTGTCACACTCGACCCGCTGCCCGCCTATAAATACATCTACCCGGTCGATGACGCTTCGATCCGTAGGCTTGGGTATCATTTCATCATGCGATCCGATGCGCTCGATCAGGTTCCGGTCTACACTGCCCCCGCCGAGGCCGCCTTCAAGGCCTGGAAACGGCACCACAGCGAAAGCGCGCTGTGGATGACCCAGGACGGGGAGGATGTGACGGTGCACGACGAACGCCATGGATTCACCCAGCAATCGATCACCCTGACCGGCGCCGAGGCGGCCCTGCTGGCCCTGGTCTGGCAGGTCACCTCCTGGCGGACGGTGCGTGACACGCTGGGCGGCCGCTTTGCGGAGGCCGAGCTGGAGCAGGCGGCAGCCACCCTCGATGCCGCGGGCTTCATCATGCAGGAAGGCCCCAATCTTCTGGCCCTGCCGCTGCGCCAGCCCGGCTTCAAGCGCGCGCCCTCCTGGCCCGAGCTGCGCGAGGGCCGCATCCGCCCGTTCGGCGACACCGGGCTGATGGATCTTGAACCGCAACCGGCAAAGAGCCTCGCCCCGGTCGCCTGAGCGTGGCCACACCACCGCGGCTGAGCGCGCAGAAATTGGCTTCCATCAAGCGCGACGCGCTGCTCACCAGCCCGTTCTTCGCCCATATGCGCCCGCATGAGTTGGATGAGCTGATCGCCCATTCCAGCGAACGCCGCGCCCTGCGCGGCACGCTGATCTTCGCCAAGGGCGATCCCGGGCATTTCATGCTCGCGGTGCTGACCGGGCTGATCCGGGTCGGCGCCACCTCCGCCGATGGGCGCGAGGTGACCCTCAACGTCATCGGCCCCGGCGAGATCGTGGGCGAGATCGCTCTGCTCGACGGCAGGCCCCGCAGCGCCGATGCGGTGGCCGCGGAGGAGACCACGATGATGGTCATCGAACGCCGGTTCTTCGTCCCCTTCCTGATCCGCCATGACGGTCTGGTGGAGCGCATGCTGGGCGTGCTGTGCGACCGTCTGCGCCGCACCAGCGCCGCCCTTGAGGAACTGGCCCTGTTGGATCTGCCGACGCGCCTGGCAAGGCTGCTGGCCAAGCTCGGCGCCGATTACGGCAGGCCCACCGAGCGCGGCATCCGCATCGATATCCGCCTGTCCCAGCGCGACGTGTCCAACCTGGTGGCGGCCACGCGGGAGAGCGTGAACAAGCAGCTTCGCATCTGGCGCGAGGCCGGGATCATCGAGACCGATGGCAGCCACATCATCCTGTGCGACGTGGCGGCCTTGTATCGTCTGTCGGAACCGTAGCGCCGGCCCCGGGGCCAGAGCGCCGTATCCCAAGCAACTTCATTCTATCTGACGGACCGCACAGCGGTTCAGTCCGACAGGACGCGGCTTTAACAGGCTGCTGAAAAACTCTGTCGGTCGGCGCGGCGGCACTTTTCCGCGCCAGATTCGTTCAAGGCTTGCCACGATGCACTCACATCGTGTCTTCGCCTTGGCCTTTCTGGCACGAAAAATTGCTCGCCGCCCCTCCGCGA
>CAIYCW010000031.1 GCA_903924855.1 uncultured Rhodospirillales bacterium
CACAGCAGATTGAACCCGGCAAGCCTGCGCCGCGGCCAGGCCGCCAGCATCGCCTCCTGCAGCGCCACGCGGTTGGGCAGGCCGGTGATGGGATCATGCCGCGCCATATGGGCGGCGCGCTCGGCCGCGGCGATTCGCGCGGTGATGTCCTCATAAGTGCAGACCCACCCATCCCTCTGCCCCTCGCCGGACATCGGCTCCCAGTTCACCGACAGCAGCCGCCCATCCGGCAGGCTCTGCTGAAACGCCACCCGCACCCGATTGGCAACACGCGCGCGCATCAGCGCCGCCACCTCCTCCGCCGACCGTCCCGGGTGGTTGCCCAGCGCCACCGAATGGGCCAGCACCTGCTCGATGCGCGTGCCCGGGCGCACAATGTCGGGATCAAAGCCGAACAAGGCGCGGAACTGCCGGTTGCACAGCACCACGCGCAGATCACCATCCAGCATCAGCAGACCATGCGGCATGGTGTTGAGTGCTGCCGCCAGACGGTCCTGCGTCTCGCTCAGCTCCTGTTCGCGCAGCTCGATCTCCTCGGCATCACTGCGCAACAGCGACAGGGCCGCGATCTCCTGCGCCATCGCCGCCGCACCTTCCGCAGGCGCCAGCACGGGCACCGACACCGGCGCCACCGGCTGCGGACGACGCAGCCAGACGGCAATCCGATCGCGCCAGAACGACCCACCAGGCGCCACGGGCCCACGCGCCGGCGGCGAGACAGCGCTGGCAGGAAACGGGATCAGCTCATGGTGCGGAACATGTCTCATAAAACGAGACTATCCCACCAATATTATCCAAACATGAATCAACGCCACCCGATCCCATCACACGCATTGTCGCGCGATTGACGATTCTCCCGCGATACGATTCACGAAGTTTTTACCTGAATAAGGCAAATTATGGCATCCACCGTCACATACCAGACATCAAGACCTGTCAAAACATCTCAGGACTTCACCAACACAGTCTTCAACCCCAGACCGCCCGAGTAACACCAACCCATCATTTGCCCGATACGCCCCGTTTCAGGAGTCTTTCGCATGACCAACCTCGACACCTCCCGCAAGGCCGGATTGCTGTCCCAGGACATCAACTTCCCGGACATCACCTTCCCGGACATGGATGCCGAAACGCTGGCGCGTGAGGAAGACCTGCACCGCGTGGCCCGCGCGGGCCTGGTGCCAGGAAATGCCTGGGGCGAATTCCTGCGCAAGATCATGCCCAACCCAGCCCCGCAGCCCACCATGCGCCTGCTGCGCGCAAGCCAGGCCTGACCCCAAACCCATCCGCATCACACCCGATTGCCGCACAGGCCATTGCGAGACAGGCGGGCGCAACACAGGCGAACGAAAGACAGGGCCCGCGCCACAAGCCGCGCAGCCGGAGCGTTCGGCTCCGGCACGTCCCAGCGCCGCCGCACCTCGCGGATGAACCCAGGCACGAACGAATTGTCCTGGAACTGCGCGCGATAGGCCGTCTCAAACCCGTTGGGCCACAGAATGTTGGACACGCAATCGCAGCCGCGCGGGTCATGCCACCTTCCATCCGCACTCACCACCCGCACATCGCACCCGCAGATCACCGCCTCGCGCAGCACGTTGCTGTAGTGATCATAGGAATAGAGTGTGCGGGTCCGCCGCAACGCGTCCCCCAGCGCCGCCATGTTCGGCGTAAGCGCCTCCAGCGCCACGGCGCTCACCCCCTCCGGCAGCGGAAAACGCGCCCGAAGCGCCCGCCCCTTGTGGGTGAAGCTGCAATCCATGGTCTTCGGCACAGACGGATCCGGATAGATATGCGCCGGGTCCACCAGCCCCAGCCACAAAACCCGCTCCGCACCGATCGGCTGGCTCACCGCGCGATTGACGTCATCCAGCCGTTGCGGATCATAACAGAACACGAGTTCATCATCGGCATAGGCGGTGTCACCCCCGAGCAGCCCCGGCACGTTCAGCACCCAGCGTATCACCTTCTCCGCCGCGAACGGATTGCCGGGGACAACCTCCGGATAGATCACAATGCTCCGGCCAACCCGCCCATGATGCACCGGCGCCCGCCAATCGCGCGGGATATCACCATGGCGATGCACATCACGCCCCGTCACCCGCCGCCAGACCCGCCCCGCGATGCGGCGTGGCAGCCTGGCCATCGCCACCACCCGGCTGCGCCAGGTCATCGCGGTCACAGGCACACCGCCCGCCCCGTCATCCAACGGCCGGATCAACATCGCAGCCCTGTATCCCGCGGTGTTCAGATGGTGGCACAGCCGATACAGCGCACGGATGCCGGAACTGCTGTGCTGATACCGCGGCGCCCAGATCAGAAACGTCACGGACATGCCACCACCGGCTGACGATAGGCCGGGAAAAACCCGATATCCTGCGCCTGCCCCCGGCAAAGGGCCGCGTAGGCACGGTGATCGTTGATGATCTTCACCATGTACACCGGCTCGAAGTGATTGGCCCAGCGCGCCTTGAACGTCTGCAATCCGGACGATCCGTGCATCGGCATCCCCCCGGTGAACAGCCGCGTCCCGGTCTGGCGCGCATGGCGCTGCAACCCGTCCATCATCAGATAGGACGCATCCCACCGCAGCCCGTCCGGCGAGCTCGCGGTGTGCAGAATCTGCAGCATGTCCTCGAACATCACGCCACACGCCATAGCACCAACCGTGCCGTCGCGGTCGCGCACCTGAAAATACCGACCGGCCTCAAGCTCTGCGATCACCTGAAAATGCGGCAGCGAAAAATCCATATGCGTGCCGGCCAGACCACGCCGTTCCTTCAGCCCATCATAGATCCGGCTCATGCGGTCCGCCCGCATCGCATCCCACACCACCTCGAACTCCGCCCTGTCCTGGCACCGGCGCAACCGGCCGGCGGCGCGCGCGCTCAGCTCCGGCGCGGGGCGTGCAGGGTCGTAGACGTAATGCTGCTTCAGCAGGCTGACCCCGCCTTTGTGGCCACGCGGCACGTAACCCGGCTGGGTCACCGCGGTGACCGTCACAAGCTCCGGAAAATCCTGTTCGAGCGATGCAACATCATCCGGCGTGTCGATCCACAGATAGGGCCAAACCCCCATCCCGTCGAAATGCCCCGTCCCCGGAATTGGCCGCCGCAGCACCGGCAAGCGCCCCGGTCGCAGCGCCGCCACGGTGCCGATATTGCCAAGCCCAGCGGCATAGGCCTGCGTGTTGAACGGGCAGCCCGCCTGCGCGTACTCCTGCCCCGACACAGACATGTGCTGTACAACAGCCACCATCGCCCTGCCTCATTCCGCAACTGGCGTTTCACGTTCGCACGCCCACCGCCGAATGCCGTATCAGGATTTGTCAGAAATCTGCCCCCTCACCCGGAGGCCTGCAGCGCCAACGCCCTGGCGTAGACCAGTTTGCGGTTCAGCCCCGTCGCCGCCACCACCGCCGCCACCGCATCCTTCAGCGAATGGCCGGCCAGCGCCTGGCTCAGCAGCACATCCAGATCGGCCTCGCTGGTCGTCTCCGCCGGTGCCGGCCCCACCACGATGGTGATCTCACCGCGCGCCTCGTTCGCCGCGTAATGGGCCGCAAGCTCCGGCAGCGTGGCGCGCCGCACCTCCTCGAACCGCTTGGTCAGCTCCCGTGCCACCGCGGCAGGCCTTGCGCCGAATTCCACCGCCATGTCCGCCAGCGTCTCCGCCAGACGATGCGGCGCCTCATACCACAGGCTGGTGGCCGCGAGCCCCGCCTGCTCGGCCGCACGCAGCCGTGCGAACATCTCCCGCCGTGCCGCCTGGCGCGGCGGTGGAAACCCCTGGAACAGAAACGGCAAGGGCGGCAGGCCGGACAGCACCAGCGCCAGCGTCGCCGCATTCGCCCCCGGCAGCGCCGAGACCTGGATCCCCGCCTCCAACGCCGCGCGCACCAGCCGAAACCCAGGGTCGGACACCACCGGCATGCCGGCATCCGAAATCACCCCGATCCGCTTGCCCCGCCGCAGCTCCGCCAGCAACCCCGGAATCGCCCGATCCTCGTTGTGATCATGCAGCGCCGCCGTGCGCACCCGGATGTCAAACACCGCCAGCAACCGCGCGCTGGTGCGCGTGTCCTCGCACAGGATCAGATCGCACGCCTTCAACGCCGCCACCGCCCGCGGTGTCATATCGCCGAGATTGCCGATGGGCGTGGAAACCAGCACAAGACCATCGGGCACCGGCGATGGCCGAAGCTCATGGCCGGAGATCGGCTCCGCGGACAGGAGAGTGTCGGATGCGTCTGAAGCTGGATCGCTTGGATCGGATGCAGTCTCTGCTGGGACGGGTTGCGGCATGGGGTCTCCTTGCCGGAAGCCTAGCACTTGCCGGCTGCGCTGCGAATCAGCAGCACTACGCCGAAACGCCGATGCCGATGCAGGGCTCCGTGCTGCGCCCGCTGCCCGCAACACAAACAGCCCCCGCCCGTCCGCAGGCCCCCGCCGGCACCCGCGTGGCCCTGCTCGCCCCGCTCTCCGGCCCCAACGCCGAACGCGGCCCCGCTCTGGTCCAGGCCGCCCAGCTGGCGCTCGACGCCCCAGGCGCCCCCCCGCTTGACGTGATCGACACGCACGGCACCGCCGAAGGCGCCGCCGCCGCCGCCCGCCAGGCCGTGGCCCAGGGCGCCGGCCTCATCCTCGGCCCGCTCACCGCACCGGAGACCGCCGCCGCCGCCCCGATCGCAACCGAGGCCAATATCGGCATGCTCGCCTTCACCTCCGACGAAACCCAGCAGCGCCCCGGCGTCTGGGTGATGGGCCTCACCCCCGGCCAGCAGGTCCGCCGCCTGGTCGGCGCCATCACCGCCCAGGGCAAGACCCGCTTCGCCGCCCTGCTGCCGGCCACCGACTATGGCCGCGCCATGGAACAGGCGCTGCGCGGCGCCGCCCCCGGCGCCACCATCCGCGCCATCGAGGACACCAACATCCAATCCGCCAACGCCACCGTCCGCGACCTGTCGGACTACGCCGACCGCCGTGGCCCGATCGAGGCGAAGCTGCGCGCCGCCATCGCCAAACACAGCGCGGACGGCCGCAAGGAGGCCGCCGAGCTGCGCAAGAGCCCCATCCCGCCCGCCCCGTTCGACGCCCTCCTGCTCGCCTCCACCGGAGACGGGCTCGACACCGTGGCAAGCCTGCTGCCCTATTACGACATCGATGCGCCGGATGTGCGCGTGCTCGGCCCCGCTTTGTGGGCCAACCCCGCAGCCCGCGGCACCGGCAACCTCACCGGCGCCTGGTATGCCGCGCCCGACCCCGCCGCCCGCACCGCGTTCGACCAAAGCTACACCGCCCGCTACGCCACCCCTGCCCCCGGCCTCGCCGATCTCGCCTATGACGCCGCCTCCATCGCCCGGGTGGTCGCGGCCGATGGCGGCTTCGGCTCCGACTCCCTCACCCGCCCCGGCGGCTTCAACGGGGTGGACGGCGTGCTCGGCCTGCAGCCGGACGGCCATGTCCGGCGCGGCCTGGCGCTGTTCGAAATCCAGCGCGGCGGCCCGCAGATGATCGAACCGGCGCCCGACTCCCTGCAAGCCCCCGGCACATGAGCCTGCGGGCGGATCGGGAGCGGGCCATGAAAACCGGGCAGATGGCAGGCGTCGTGCTGGTGCTCTCCGCCACACCCTGCGCCGTGCTCACCCTGTTCTGGGCCGCGGGCTCCCTCACCGCCCACCAGGCCCTGCTGGGCGCCGCCGCCTGCATCGCGGCCTCCCTGCTGGTCGCCGCCATCTGGGTCCGCGACGTGGACATGCTCTCCGAGACGATCCGCCAGGCCGCGCTGGAGAACGCCTCAGCCCTCGCCCAGGCCGCTGCCTCACCCCGGCTGGCGCCCATCGAACGCGCCACCCGCAACATCGAACGCCTCTCCCGCACCCTCGCCAACCGCGCCGCCATGGTGGGCCAGCTGCTGGCCGCCAACGAAGCCATCGTCGAGCGCCTGCCGGACCCACTGCTGGTGCTGGGGCCGGATCGCAGCGTCCGCCGCGCGAACGCCGCCGCCCGCGCCGCCTATGGCGCGGACATGCCGGCCGTGCTGCGCCACCCCGACCTGCGCACCGCCATCGAACGCGCCTATACCGGCAAGGACACGCAGACCGCTGAGATCGTCCTGCCCGTGCCGGTGCCGCGTGAAGTGGCCGCCACCGTCATCTTCATGGACCCGCCACTGGCCGATGGCGGCCAGGCGATCACCGTGCTGTCGGACCGCTCGCGCGAACGCGCGCTGGAGCGGATGCGCGCCGATTTCATCGCCAATGCCAGCCACGAGCTGCGCACCCCGTTGGCCAGCCTGATCGGCTTCATCGCAACCCTGCAGGGCCCGGCCGCCGATGACACCCCGGCCCAGCAACGCTTCCTGGCCATCATGGCCGACCAGGCCGAGCGGATGAACCGGCTGATCGACGATCTGATGAGCCTCAGCCGCATCGAGATGACCGAGCACCAGCCCCCCGCCGACCTCGTCGATATCGCGGAGCTGGTGGACAGCGTGATGGCCGGCTTCGAGCCGCGCATCACCCAACACAAACTCAACCTCGACCTTTCGCTCGATCGCAGCCTGCCCGCGGTGATCGCCGATTCCGACCAGATCACCCAGGTGGTCTCCAACCTGGTCGACAACGCCATCAAATACGGCAAACAGGGCGGCCTGCTCCAGGTGACCCTGAAGCAGGCCCCGCAAGGCGGCCGCTGGCCGGGCCGGCCCGGAATCGTGCTGTCGGTGCGCGATGACGGCCGCGGCATCCCGCGCGAACATCTGCCCCGCCTCACCGAACGCTTCTACCGGGTGGACAAGGCGCGCAGCCGCACAAACGCGGCCCCCTCCGGCACTGGGCTGGGGCTTGCCATCATCAAGCACATCCTCAACCGCCATCGCGGCCAGCTGGCCATCGAGAGCACCGAAGGTCAGGGGTCCATATTTTCCGTCTGGCTGCCGCTGGGCTCCGCGCGCACCATCGCCGAGCCACCTGCCTCCCCCACCCCCGACACCCAAGGAGAGCGCACATGAACTTCGCCCTATGGATGATCCTGGTCGCCATCCTGCTGCCCATCATCACCACCGGCATTGCCAAATGGGGCGCCCCGGGCCTGGACAACAACCAGCCACGCATCTGGCAGGAAAGCCTCACCGGCTGGCGCAAACGGGCGGACTGGGCGCATCGCAACCATTTCGAGGCGCTGCCGGGCTTCGCCGCCGCCGTGCTGGTGGCAACCATCACCCACGCGCCACAGGGCGCGATCAATCTCTGGGCCGGGCTCTGGGTGCTGTTCCGCGTGCTCTACACCGCCTGCTACCTCACCGATCGCGCCAGCCTGCGCTCGATCTGCTGGATCGCAGCCTTCGTTTGCGTCATCGCGCTTTTTGTGATCAGCACCTGAGTCCCGGCAGGGCTCCTTTTGCACAAAGGAGCCACGGACATTTCATTCGTTTGAGGGGCTGATGATCGACAAGACCGTGCGCACCATGGCCGAAGCCATGGACGGGATCCAGGATGGCAGCGTCGTGCTGCTCGGCGGCTTCGGCTCGGTGGGCCAGCCCGATGCGCTGATCGACGGGCTGATCGAACAGGGTGCCAAGGACCTGGTCATCGTCGCCAACAACGCCGGCACCGGCCGCATTGGCCTCGCCCGCCTGATGGAGCTCGGCCGCGTCCGCCGCATCATCTGCTCGTACCCGCGCAGCGCCGGCTCCGTGGTATTCGAGGAACTCTACCGCGCCGGCAAGCTGGAACTCGAAATCGTCCCTCAGGGCACGCTCGCCGAACGCATGCGCGCCGCCGGCGCCGGCGTCGGTGCCTTCTTCACCCCCACCGCCCACGGCACCCGCCTCGCCGAAGGCAAGGAGGTGCGCGAGATCAACGGCCGCCCGCATATCCTGGAATACGCCCTGCACGGCGATGTCGCCCTCGTCGAAGCCTGGTGCGCCGATCGCTGGGGCAACCTCACCTACAACAAATCCGGCCGCAACTTCAACGCGGTGATGGCAACCGCGGCCCGGCTCACCATCGCCCAGGCCCACCACATCGTCCCGCTCGGGGAGCTGGACCCTGAAGCCGTCGTCACACCAGGGATTTTCGTCAATCGCGTCGTCGCCGTGCCGCCGAAGGGAGACAACACATGAGCAGCTGGACCCGCGCCCAGATGGCCGCCCGCGTGGCGGATGACATCCCAGAGGGCTGGTATGTGAACCTGGGCATCGGCATGCCCACCATGGTGGCAGACCACGTGCCCGAAACGCGGGAGGTGATCTTCCACTCCGAGAACGGCGTACTCGGCATGGGCCCCGCCCCCGAAGCCGGCCAGGAAGACCCCTGGCTGATCAACGCCGGCAAGCAGCTCGTCACCCTGCGCACCGGCGGCGCCTATGTGCACCACGCCGACAGCTTCGCCATGATCCGCGGCGGCCATCTCGACCTCTGCGTGCTCGGCGCCTTCGAGGTCGCAGGCTCCGGGGACGTCGCCAACTGGGCCACCTCCGAGAACGACACCGCGCCCGCCGTCGGCGGCGCCATGGATCTCGCCGCCGGCGCCAAACGCCTGTGGGTGATGATGGAGCACACCACCAAGGACGGAAGGCCCAAGCTGGTGCGCCGCTGCTCCTACCCGCTCACCGCCATCGGCAGCGTGCGCCGCGTCTACACCAACATGGCCGTGCTCGACGTCACCGGCACCGGCTTCGCGGTGGTCGAACTCGCCCCCGGTGTCACGCGGGAGGCGCTCGAAGCCGCAACCGACGCGGAGCTGGTGTTCCCCGCTTGAGCCAAGGCCCAGGAACCGCAGCCCAGGCGCGGGTGCCGGCCGCGGGCATCGCGCTGATGGTGGTGCTGTGCGCGGTCTGGGGCGTGCAGCAGGTCACCATCAAGGCGGCGGTCGCAGGCGGCATGCCGCCGCTGCTGCAGGTAGCCCTGCGCGGCGTCGGCGCCTCCGTGCTGGTGGCAGGCTGGATGGCCTGGCGGGAAGGCCCCGCAGCCATCGCTGCCATGATGCGCCCCGGCGGCACGCTGCGCGGCGGCTGGCTCATCGCGCTGTCCTTCGGGGTGGAATTCCTGCTGCTCTATCCCGGCATCCGCCTCACCACCGCCTCGCGCGGCGTGCTGTTCCTCTACACCGCGCCGTTCTTCACCGCGATTGGCGCCCATCTGCTGCTACCGGGTGGCCGGCTGCACCCCCGCCAGCTTCTGGGTCTGGCCATCGCCTTCGCGGGTGTTGCCGGCGCCTTCGCCCAGGGCCTCACCGATGGCGGCGGCTCCCTGCTGGGAGACGGGCTGTGCGCCCTGGCAGCCGCCCTCTGGGGCGCCTCCAGCATCACCGTCAAGGCGCACCCCGCCCTGCGCAACGCCTCGGCTGCGGCCATCCTGCTCTACCAGATCGCAGGCTCCGCCCCGCTGCTGCTTGCCGCCGCCTGGCTTTCGGGCGATTTCGCGGCCCTGCCGCATGTCACAGCCCTGGCCTGGTGGGCGCTGTTCTACCAGACGGTGATCGTGGCCGCGATCAGCTACCAGATCTGGTTCTGGATGCTGCGCGTCTACCCCGCCACCCAGCTCTCCGGCCTCACCTTCCTCACCCCGCTGTTCGGCATCCTCGCCGGCGGATTGCTGCTGGGCGAAACCCTGGGCTGGCCGCTCTTCGCGGGCCTCGGCGCCATCGCCATCGGCATGCGCCTGCTGCGCTAGGCCTCGCGCACGCAGCCTCTCACCGCTGCCCCTGCACCTGGATCAACGCCGCCTGGCTGGCGCTGCTCAGCGCATCAAGCAGAGTGCTCCCCTGCGCGGCCAACGCCGGCGCCGCCCGGTTGCTGTCACCGGCGTCATTGGGGTGGAATTTCGGGCGGCTGCCGGTCGCCTGCGGGGTACCAGGCAGTGCCGTCGCCACGTTGTTCCAGAGGCTGCTGTGCAGGCTTGCTGCGGAAATGCTCATGATCGGATCTCCCATGTGGATATCGCCAGGTTTGCAGCCGCCATGCCACCGTCAACCCATTGATTTGCCGTGACCCACCCACATCACCCGGCAAAATCTGCCGGGCCATTTCTGCCGATGGACCGCGCGGGGTGGGCCGAATCGATGATCCGTGGGAGAAGAAAATTTGAGCCCGCAAGACACACGCCCCCAGCCCGGATCGCAGCCTGAGCATGCCCGACGGCACACGCCCCTCAATCGAAGCCTCCCCGCATGAGGTGCTGCACCGCGTCTTCGGCTTCCCCGCCTTTCGCGGCCTGCAGGAGGCCGCGGTCAGCCAGGTGATGGCCGGCGGAGACGCGCTGGTGCTGATGCCAACCGGCGGCGGCAAAAGCCTGTGCTACCAGATCCCGGCCCTGTGCCGCCCCGGCACAGCCCTCGTCATCTCACCGCTCATCGCCCTGATGGACGACCAGGTCGCCGCCCTGCGCCAGCTCGGCGTCGCCGCCGGCGCGCTGCACTCCGAGCTGCCGCCCGATGAAGCCCGCAGCCTTGGCCGCGCGCTCGATGACGGCGCCCTCGACCTGCTCTACGTCTCGCCCGAGCGCCTGCTCTCCCCCGGCACGCTGGAGCGGCTGCAACGCCAGCGCATCGCCCTCATCGCCATCGACGAGGCGCATTGCGTCAGCCAATGGGGCCATGAATTCCGCCCCGAATTCCGCGAACTGGCCAGCCTCGCCCAGCATTTCCCAGGCGTGCCGCGGATGGCGCTCACCGCCACCGCCGACCCCCGCACCCGCGAGGACATCCTGCACGCCCTCGGCATGGAAGAGGCCGCCATCTTCGCCGCCTCCTTCCACCGCCCCAACCTGCACATCGCAGCCGAGCCGAAATCCGGCGAAACCGCCCAACTTCTGCACCTCCTCGCCCGCCATCCCGGCGAGACCGGCATCGTCTATTGCGGCAGCCGCGCCAAGGTGGAACGCGTCACCGCCTCGCTTGCCGCCAAAGGCCATCCCTCGCTCGCCTTCCACGCCGGCATCCCGCCTGAGCAGAAGCGCGCAGCGCTCGCCCGCTTCCGCTCCGGCGAGCCGATCGTCATGGTCGCCACCATCGCCTTCGGCATGGGCATCGACCGGCCGGATGTCCGCTTCGTCGTGCATCTGGACATGCCGGACAGCCCGGAAGCCTATTACCAGCAGATCGGCCGCGCCGGCCGCGACGGGGAGCCCTCCACCACGCTGCTGCTCTATGGCGGCGAGGACATCGCCCGCGCCCGCCACTGGCTCGGCCAATCCGCCGCACCCGAAACACAGAAACGCGTCATGCGCAGCAGGCTGGAGGCGATGATCAGCCTCACCGAAGCCCCCACCTGCCGCACCCGCCTGCTGCTGCGCTGCTTCGGCGAGGAGCTGAGCGAGGATTGCGGCCATTGCGACAATTGCAGCAATCCGGTCAGCCAGTTCGACGGCACGGTGGAGGCGCAGAAACTGCTCTCCGCCATCTACCGCACCGGCCAGCGCTTCGGCGCCCTGCACGTCATCGGCGTGCTGCTTGGCAAATCAACCGAGCCGATGCAGCGCGCCGGCCACGACAAGCTCGCCGTCTTCGGCATCGGCGCCGATCGCAGCCAGGAGTTCTGGCGCAGCGTGCTGCGCCAGCTGATCGCCCGCGGCCTGGTGGAGGTGGACATGGGCGAATACGCCACCCTGCGCCTCGCAGCCGAGCTCGCCCGCCCGGTGCTGCGCGGGGAGGCCAGCGTGATGCTCCGCCACGACACCAGCACCACCGCCGCGCGCAGCCGCACCAGCCGCGCCGACACGCATTCCGCCGACGCCCCAACGCTGGATGCGGACGCTGCCCTGCGGTTCGCGGCCCTCAGGGTCTGGCGTGGCAACGAGGCACGCAGCCAATCCGTGCCGCCCTATGTCATCTTCCACGACACCGTGCTGCGCGAGGTCTCGCTGATGAAACCCGGATCACTCGATGAGTTGGGTCAGGTCAAAGGCGTCGGCGCCAGCAAGCTCGCCCGCTACGGCGCCGCCGTCCTGGCCGTTATCAGGGACGCAGCCTGATCACTGGCCCCAAATCACTGGCCCCAAATCACTGAGCACAAATCACTGGGCCGGACGGGCCGCCGCGATCTGCGGCGAGCTGACGCGGAAGCCCGCCACCTGCCAGCCGCTATCGGCCTTCACCAGATTGATCTCCACCTGCGCAGCCCCGGCCTGATAACGCGCGGCACACACATAATCCGCCGAAACCGCCTCGCTGCCATCATTGCCCGGCACCGCGCGCGCGCTGCCCTGGCAGCCCTGGATCCCGGTCAGATCCCCGAGCGGACGCAGCGCGTTGAACATCCCCGCCACCTGGTCCGGAGTCGTGCTGCGCACCAGCTCCACCGACTGACGGCGGTTCAACTCCTGCACATCCCAATGCGCGGTGATCGCCTGCACGGCGCTGGCCGCGGCATCACGGCTGGCAACCCCAAGACCTGCCGAGGCCGGACCATGGCCATAATAGCCGATGCCGATTCCAGCCGCCAAAGCAATGACGGCCACCACCAGCAGACCGAGGGACTTTTCCATTGAGCGTAATCTCTTCTTATTTCATCGGCGAACAACGCCGGCTCAGATACCGCAACCGGCTGGCGCTGGCCAGACTCTTTCAGACCCCGATCTCAACGCAAACCGGAACATGGTCCGAGCCTTGCGGCCAATCGCGCGCATCCACCAGAATCTGATGGCTGAGCGGCGTCAGATCCGGCGTCGTCCACACATGGTCCAGCCGCCGCCCGCGATTGGAGGCGCGCCAGTCACGGTTGCGATACGACCACCATGTGTAAAGTTTCTGATCTTCCGGCACAAAGTGACGCAGGGCGTCCTGAAATCCAGCACGCTGCCACGCCAACAAACCTTCGGTCTCAACTGGCGTGTGGCTGACCACATCCAGCAATTGCTTGTGGCTCCAGACATCATGCTCCAGCGGGGCTATGTTGAGATCGCCCACCAGCACGCTGCGCGCCGGTGCCTGCGCCTCGAAATGCGCGCGGGCCTCGGTGATGAAATCCAGCTTGTGGCCGAATTTCTCGTTCACCGCCCGATCCGCCACGTCACCGCCGGCCGGCACGTAGAAATTATGCACCGTGACATCGCCCGCCACCCGGGCCGAGATATGCCGGCAATCGGATTTGCCGCACCAATCCGGCGCCTCCAGCCGCTCCAACGGCAGACGCGACAGGATCGCCACCCCGTTATAGCCCTTCATCCCCCAATGCAGCGCATGCCCGAAGCCAAGCTCCGCCACACCCTCGGCCGGAAACAGCTCATCGGGCACCTTGGTCTCCTGCAGGCACAGCACATCCGGCTGCAATGCCTCCACCAGCCGGTGCAGCAGCGGCAGACGCAGCCGCAGCGAGTTGATGTTCCAGGTGGCGATGCGAATGGTGCTCATGCACCTGCATCGCGTGAGTTGGCCGCGATGGCAAGGGCCGTGCTGTCAACACCCACATTGAGTGTCAAGCAGTAACAATTAATGTTACCCTATCGTCTTCATAAGCCGATTGATTCATAAATTGTAACGACCTCTTTGTGCATATGATTGCGTGAAGGAGGAATGATCCCATGATCCCATTCCCTGCAGGACCGCGTTGGACCAATCGCAGCGCTGGGGTGCTGGCGGTGATGGTGCTGTCCGGCGTGGCATTGCCGCGGTCAGTCCTTGCACAGAGCAGCTCGGTGCCAAGCTTCACCCGCATTGCCGCAGTCTGCACCAGCACGGACGGCATATGGACGATCGATCCAGCCAAGCTTGCCACCGAGTTGGTCGGCCAGTTCGGACTCGGTTCCGCGGCAGCCGAGGCCGTCAAAGCCGCGAATGCAGATATCGATCAGCACACGGAGCAGGCCTATGCGCGCCTGAACGAAGCCGCCAAGGCGCTCACGGCCTCAGCGCCCGCCGAGCGCAACCAGAGGGCGGACGATCTGGCAAACGCCATGAAGGCCTACAACGCACAGCACGCGCAACCGAAGACGACGCCGGACGCAGTCAACAGAGCGATCATCGGCTACGCGCTGTCCCTCAGCGCGCAAGCGAAGGGCACGCGTCCACCGGCGCTGAAGGCCCTGCCGGTCTCGGATGACGATCTGAAGAGCGTGGCCAAGGACATCGGCACCTATCTGGAAACCACGATGATTTCGCCGGTCAATCATCAGAGTGATCTCGCCGTGGCGTTCTACGATCCGGGCAACGCCACGATCGGACGGCGCCCACTGGCGAGCGTCTTCAGCGCGAACTATCACACCGCCTACTGTATTGACTCCTACAAAAATCAGCCCGCGGGCACCGCGTCGCCCCAAGCGGCGGTGAAAAAGAGCGCAACATCAACGGTACAGGCATCTGCTGACGATCATGCACCGATCGGTGCCCTCCCAGGCCAGCCCCAACCGTCACGCCTGTCGCAGTACGCCAACCGGGTCGAGGACAACGCCAGCAGCGGGCTTGGCCTGCTGCGCGCACGCGCCTATCCGGCCGAAATGTTCTCGGCGGCGGATTTCGACAATCCGGCCAAGGACATCACCTCCGATCCCGCCCATTCGGAGGATGGCTATCTGAAAAGCGCCAGCGCCAGTCTCCAACTCGGCCAGACAACGGTAAACAGCAAACAGTCCAACAGCCTGATCGGCACGGTCGGATTCGAGGCGATCTCCCCGCTCGCAAAGGCGCTGGGCGGAGATACCTCGCTGGCACAACGGATCAACGTGGTTCCCTACGCTGCGATCGATCGCGAGTTGAACACCTCGACCTCCTCCAGCAGCAAGACCCCGCCTGCCAAATACGCCACCAATCTGTGGGATTACGGCGTGGTCGTTGCCGTGCGCCTGCAAGCCGGCACTCCGCGTGAAGGGCTGGACAGCTATTGGGCGGACAAGGATCAATGGTCGCATATCGTCAGCGCACGCTTCGACAACCTGAACGACGCGGTCAACAAAAACACCCTGCTCACGACCGAGCTGCGCTACACGCCGATCACGCCTGACACGGCCCTCGTGCCGGTGAACCAGCTGGCTTCCGGGCAGGCGCCGGGCCTGGCCGATATCTGCAAGACCTGGCTGCTGCAATGCACGATGATCTTCGATCTTCGCGCCAAGATCGGCAATTACGGGATGAACGGCGCGCACCCGTCTGGTTTCGACCTCAGACTGGCCAAGGACTTCGAGCGTGTCGGCGGTCGCGTCGGCCCTTATGTCGAGATCGATCTCTTCCCGTCCTACCCGATCACGCTTTCCTACACCTACACCAACTACCTGGCGCCGGCCGGCTTTCACAAAAGCCTGGCCTTGCAGGAAGCCGCCGCCCAGGTCAGCTTCGGGCCCAAAAAGGCGCTGTCCGTGTCGGCCAACTACACCAACGGACGTCGCGACGACACCGCCGCACGCTATGACAGCTGGTCGGTCAATCTGGGCCTCTCCTACTGAGCGCATCGCTTGACGTGGCACGGCGTTTCAGTAGCCTCCCGCCACTGTTCACGGGAGAAAACCGTCATGAAACGCCGCCATCTCGGCCTGCTGGCCGCCGCGCTGATCGCTGCCCCCGCCTTCGCCCAGGCGCAGACCGTGCCGGTCGGCGCCATTGAGATCCTGTCCGGCCCCGCCGCCGCCTACGGCATCGCCATCAAGGCCGGCATGGAGCTGGCCCTCGATGAGATCAACCAGAAGGGCGTGCTCGGCGGCCAGAAGATCGCCCTCACCGTCGAAGACAGCGCCGGCAACAAGGACCAGGCGATCAACGCCGCCCGCAAGCTGATCGGCCGCGACAAGGTGGTCGCCATCATCGGCCCGACGCTCTCCAACGAGATGTTTGCCGTGGGCCCCGTCACCAACGAGCGCAAGATCCCAACGCTCGGCACCTCCACCACGGCGACCGGCATCACCGATATCGGCCCCTACATCTTCCGCACCTCGCTGCCGGAAAGCGACGTGATCCCGGTCACCCTCGCCAAGGCGATGACCCGCGGTGTCAAGACCATCGCGCTGATGTACGCCAATGACGACGCCTTCTCGAAATCCGGCTTCGACGTGATGAAGGCCGCCGCAGAAAAGGCCGGGCTCAACATCGTCACCATCGACAGCTTTGGCTCGAAGGACACCGATTTCTCCGCCCAGCTCACCAAGATCAAGGGCCTCAAGCCCGACGCCGTCGGCATCTCCGCCCTCGTCGAGCCGGTCTCCGGCGTGCTGCTGCAGGCCCGCCAGCTCGGCTTCGGCAAGGAGACCCTGTTCATCGGCGGCAACGGCTCCAACTCGCCCAAACTCGGCGCCATCGCAGGCGCTGCGGCGGACGGGCTGATCGTGGGCTCTCCCTGGTTCATCGGCAAAACCACCGACGGCAACCCAGCCTTCGTCGAGGCCTTCCGCGCCAAATACAAGGTCGATCCGGACCAGTTCGCAGCCCAGGCCTATGACGCGATGAAGATCATGGCGATCGCCATCGACAAGGCCGGCGCCGCCGATCCGGAGAAGATCGCAACCTCTCTCGGCAAGGTGCAGTTCAGCGGCGTGATGGGCCCGTTCGCCTTCACCGACCACCGCGACCCGGCCACTGCGGCCGGCGTTGTGGTGCTGACCATGCAGGACGGGAAGTTCACCATCCTGCAATAGACAGTTTGCGTCGCAGCACGGCTGTTCTATGAAACCCGGCCCGTGCGGCATGTGCCGCACGGGTCTTTTTCTTGCTGGTCCGGTTCAACCCCATGCTTGCGCAGCAGCTGGTCAACGGCGTCTTGTTGGGCGCCACCTACGCGCTTTTCGCGCTCGGCTTCACGCTGATGTTCGGCGTGTTGCGGGTGATCAACCTCACCTATGGCTTCACCTTCTCGGCCGGCGCCTTCATCGCCCTCGCCCTCACCCGGCAGGTCGGTCTCAACATCGCCCTCGCCTTGCCGCTGGCGGCCCTGGGCTCCGGCCTCATCGCGGTGCTGCTGGACAGCCTGCTGCTGCCCCGCCTGCGCCGCCGCCCCAGCGCCGAGCTTGATTCCCTCATGGTCACGCTGGGCGCCGTGCTGGCACTCTATTCGCTGATGACCGCCTGGCTCGGCCCCGATATCCGCCGCTTCCCGCCCGGCACCATCTCAGCCACCGCCATCGAACTGGCAGGCGTGCGCGTCACCGCCGCCCAAGGGCTCATCCTCGCCGCAAGCCTGCTGCTGGTGGGCCTGCTGATGGCGCTGATGACCACCACCAAACTCGGCCTCGCCATCCGCGCCGTCGCCGAAAAGCCAGACGCGGCGGGGCTGATGGGCATCAACACACCACGCATCGCCCATCTCGTCTCGCTGCTCTCCGGCGCCCTCGGTGGAGCGGGCGGCGTGCTCATCGGGCTGAACTTCAACGCCATCCAGCCCTATATGGGCGAAAGCATGATGCTGCGCGGCTTCGTGGTGATCATCGTGGGCGGCATGGGGGACATGCGCGGCGCCCTGATCGCGGGCCTCGCCCTTGGCATCATCGAGGTGCTGACCGCGGGCTACATCGATTCCAGCCTCAAGGAGATGGTGGCCTTCGCCATCCTGGTCGCCGTGCTCTGGACCCGGCCGCAGGGCCTGTTCGGCCGCGCCGTGGGACAACGGGCATGACACTGCCAGCCTGGCTCGACGATCTGCTCTGGACCTACCAGACCCTGATCCATTCGCTTGGCATCAACGGGCTGCTCGCCCTTGCCATGTATGTGGTGCTGGCCTGCGGGCAGCTCTCGCTTGGCCAGGCGGCGTTCATGGGGCTTGGCGCCTATTCCGGTGCCCTGCTCACCATGAAGGCAGGCCTGCCCTTCTATCTGGTGCTGCCCGCCTCCTGCGTTGCGCCGGTGGCGTTCGCCCTCATCATCGGCGTGCCCACCTTGCGGCTGTCCGGCGTCTATCTGGCCATCGCCACCATCGGCCTCGGTGAGGTGCTGCGCTCCGCCTATCTCAACATCGACGCACTTGGCGGGGCACTCGGCCTGAACGGCATTCCGGAACGCGCCGAGACCTGGATGATCTTCGCCCTGCTGGCACTCTCCCTCACCGCCCTGGTCCTGGTCGGCCGCAGCCGCTTCGGCCGCGCGATGGAGGCGATGCGCGAAGATCCCACCGCCGCCGCCGCCATGGGCATCGACGTCGCGCGCTATCACCTCGCAGCCCTGGTCACCTCCGCCGTGCTGGCAGGCATCGCCGGCTGCCTCGCCGCCCACCAATCCAGCTTCATCGGCCCCAACGAATACGGCTTCGAACCCGCTGTCACCATCCTGTCCTTCGCGCTGCTCGGCGGCATCGGCAACCCGTTCGCCCCGATCGCCGGCGCCTGGTTCCTCACTTTGCTGCCCGAGCTGATGCGCGACCTGCCGGAGCTGCGGCTTGCGCTGAACGGCATCATCATCGTCCTCGCCGTGCTGTTCCTGCCGCACGGCCTGCTCGGCTGGCGCATGCGCCGCACGCCGGAAAAGCTGGCCGGGGGTGCGCGCTGATGTTGCTGGAAACCAACGGCCTCACAAGGCGCTATGCCGGCCTGGTGGCGGTGGACAATGTCGACCTCGCCCTCAAGCCGGGCGGCATCCACGCGCTGATCGGCCCCAACGGCGCCGGCAAGACCACCTTGTTCAACCTGCTCACCGGCCTGGTGATGCCAAGCGAAGGCCAGGTCCGCTTCCAGGGCACCGACATAACCGCCCTTCCCGCCCATCGCCGCACGGCCCTCGGCATGGCACGCACCTTCCAGAACATCAGGCTGTTCCGCAGCATGAGCGTGCTGGAGAATGTGCTGACCGGGGCGCATTCCAAGCTTTCCACCGGCCTGCTGCCGACCGTGCTGCGCCTGAAATCCTTCCGCGCCGAGGAACGCGCCGCCGTGGCACAGGCCCGCGCGGCGCTGGAGCTGGTGGGCCTCGAAGCCCAGGCCGCCCTGCCCGCCGGCAGCCTGCCCTATGGCGACCAGCGCCTGCTGGAGATCGCCCGCGCCCTGGTCAGCCGCCCGGCCCTCCTCCTGCTGGACGAGCCGGCCGCCGGCATGAACCCGGCCGAGACCGTGCAACTGGCGGCCCTGGTCCGCCGCATCGCACAGACCGGCACCACCGTGCTGCTGGTCGAACACGACATGGGCTTCGTCATGGGCCTGTCGGACAGCATCACCGTGCTGAATTTCGGCCGCAAGATCTTCGAAGGCACCCCCGCCGAGGTGCGCGCCGCCCCTGTCGTGGTGGAAGCCTATCTGGGCGCCCGCCTCGCGGCCCGCCTGCGCGCGTCCCATGCCGCAACGCTGGAGGTGGCCGATGGCCCCCGCGCTTGAAATCTCCGGCCTGTGCGTCAGCTATGGCCGCACCGAGGCGGTGCGCGGCATCGACGTCTCGGTCCAACCCGGCCAGGTCGTCTGCCTGATCGGCGCCAACGGCGCCGGCAAGACCAGCACCATGCGCGCCATCTCGGGCCTTGCCAAAATCCGCCAGGGCCAGATCCGGCTCAACGGCACCGACATCACCGCCTGGCCCGCCCACCGCATCGCGGCCCAGGGCCTGTTGCAGGTGCCGGAAGGCCGCCAGGTGTTCGGCGAGCTGACGGTTGCCGACAATCTCGCCCTCGGCGCCTATCTGGTGAGCGACCGCGCCGAGATCGCCGCCCGCCAGGCCCGCGTGCTGCAGCGCTTCCCAAGGCTGCGCGAACGCCTGGCCCAGCACGCAGGCTCGCTCTCCGGCGGCGAGCAGCAGATGCTCGCCATGGGCCGCGCCCTGATGGGTGCTCCCGGCGTGCTGCTGCTGGACGAGCCCAGCATGGGCCTCGCCCCGCTTTTCGTGGATGAGATCTTCGCCATCATCGCCGACCTCAGGCGCGAAGGCACCACCATCCTGCTGGTCGAACAGAACGCCTCCGCGGCACTGGAAGTGGCGGATCAGGCCTATGTGCTGGAACAGGGCCGCATCGTGCTCAGCGGCACCGCCGCCGATGTGGCCGCCAACGAAGCGGTGGCGGCCGCCTATCTCGGCGGATAGTCAAAAGAACAGGGCGTCCGTCGAAAGCCACCACAGCAAACCCGCCCCCAGGGTCAGGTCACCACAACACCCTTCCAGAACGCCACCCGGCCCTTGATCTCGGCTGCCGCATCCTTCGGCGTCGGATAATACCAGACCGCGTTGGCGTTGGTCTTGCCGTCCACCACCAGCGAGTAATACTGCGCCGTGCCCTTCCAGCCGCACACCGATGTGTGGGTCGATGGCGCGATCACCGCCTGGTTCAGCGCTGCGCGCGGAAAATACGCGTTGCCCTCCACCGTCACGATGTCATCGCTCTCAGCGATCACCACGCCGTTCCACACTGCCTTCATCTCAATTCTCCTTCCCCGCTGATATGGGGCCGGCCAACCGCGCCACCAGACGCAGATCCGCCACGAACGCCGCGTATTCGCGCCGCCTCGCCGCCTCGTCCGGCAAGCGCAGCAGAAAGGACGGATGCACCGTCAACACCGCAAGCCCGTCCGCCAGGTTCATCGCAACGCCGCGCTCGCGCAGCACCTCCACCTTGCGCCCCAGCACCGCCTCCCCGGCCGAGGCACCGAGCAGCACCGTCATCCGCGGGGCAATCTCCGCGCGCTCAATGTCCAGCCACCAACGGCAGGCCTGAATCTCACCCGCATCCGGCCGCGCATGCAGCCGCCGCCGCCCGCGTGAGACGTATTTGAAATGCTTCACCGCATTGGTCACATACAACGCCGCCCGATCCAGCCCCGCCTCCGCCAGCGCCTGATCGAGCAACTGCCCCGCCGGCCCCACAAAGGGCTTGCCCGCGATATCCTCATGATCGCCCGGCTGCTCGCCGATCAGCATGATCGCCGCATCGAGCGGCCCCTCACCAAAGACGATCTGCGTGGCATGGCGGTGAATCTCACACCGCCGGCAGCCCTTGGCGTCCTGCACCGCCTGGCCCCACGCCGAATTGGCGCGCGGCGCCACCACCCGCCTGCGCCCCGAAGGCAGCGGGTCGGACAGCCTTGGCTGCTCGATCATCGCCTGGGTGCGCGCGGCCGCCCCCGCCACCAGCTCCGGAATCGCCGCCGCCTCCGGCAGGTTCTTCCAGTATTTGCGCGGCATCTCAGACTGCATCGCCCCCACCTTCAACCGCGCCGGATTGAAGATGGAGGCGAAATACACCCGCCAATACTCCGCCAGCTGATCATCATCCGGCACGTCAGACGGCCGCGCCCCTTCGGTGAAACACAGCTCCTGCCCATCCCAATGCGCGCTGCGATAGGGGGTCAGGATCGACCATTTCATCCCCGCAAAGCGGCGGATGAAAAACCCGGCATTGCTCTCCACAATGAAATGCTGCGGCTCGAACCACGCCACATGCCGGGTCAGCCCGCCATCGCGCACCACCCGAAACCGCACAAAGGCGCGCATCTTGTGGGTGTCCCTGCGGATCGACTGCGCCAGCCGCCGCGCCCGATCCACATCCGGATCGGTGATCCGCTCCAGCACATGCCGCTCACCGCGATGCGCCCGCCAGATCAGCCGATACAGCAGCGCAAACCGGCTGGGATCGCGCGCCTGGATCACCGTCTCCGCCAGGCTCACCAGATTGCGCGGCAACACAAACCCACCCACGGCCTCCGGCGGCGGGTCCTGCGCAAACAGATCATCCGCCTCACGGACGGACCACACCACATGCTCCGGCGCCACTCCGGCCACCGCAAGCTTGCGGACAGCGGCGCGAAACCCCTGCCAGTCCACCTCATGGGCCAGCACCACCGCATGCATGTCAGTGAAACAGCTCCAGCTGCGCACCCGGCCTGCCAAGCCTCGGCAGAACACACTCCAGCCGCACCGAGTCGGTCACCCGCGGCACATGATCCGCCGCCACGACAAAGGGCTGCACCTTGGCCAGCGATAGCCGCAACCGCGCCAGATCATCCAGCCGCAGCCGGCTGTGCCGCCGCGCCACCAGAATCCGCTCCACCGAACGCACCCCAAGCCCCGGCACCCGCAGCAACGCCTCCCGCCCGGCCGTGTTCACATCGACCGGAAACGCCTCCCGATGCGCCAACGCCCAGGCCAGCTTGGGGTCCATCCCCAAGGGCAGATTGCCATCCGCCCCCACCGGCATCTCGTCCTGCACAAACCCGTAGAACCGCAACAGCCAATCCGCCTGATACAGCCGATGCTCGCGCAACAACGGCGCCGGCCGCGGCGGCAAGGCCGATGACGCATCCGGAATCGGGCTGAACGCCGAGTAATACACCCGCCGCAAACCGTAGGAGCTGTAAAGGCTGGTGGAGGCCCCCAGAATCTCCGCATCCGAGCTGGAATCCGCCCCCACGATCATCTGCGTGCTCTGCCCGGCCGGCGCAAACCGCCGCACCCCCTTCACCCGCGGCGCCTCGATCGCCTGGCGCAGCCGCGCCATGGTCTGGCGAATGCCCGGCAGATCCTTCTCCGGCGCCAGCGCATCCAGCCCCGCCTGGGTCGGCATCTCCACATTGATCGACAACCGATCCGCATAAAGCCCCGCCTCGGCCAGCAAGGCAGGATCAGCCTCCGGAATCGTCTTCAGATGAATATAGCCGCGAAACCCATGCTCCTCCCGCAAGGTCCGCGCCACCTCCACCAATTGCCGCATGGTGTGATCCGGCGAACGGATGATGCCAGACGACAGAAACAACCCCTCGATGCAGTTGCGCCGGTAGAAGCCCAAGGTCAGCTCCACCACCTCCGCCACGCTGAACCGCGCCCGCGCCACGTTGGAGGACCGGCGGTTGATGCAATACAGGCAGTCATACATGCACGCATTGGTCAGCAGAATCTTCAGCAGCGAAATGCACCGCCCATCCGGCGCATAGGCGTGACAGATGCCCGCCCCCTCGGTGGAGCCCAACCCCCCGCTGCGCGAATCCCGAAGCTGCGTGCCCGATGACGCGCAGGACGCATCATATTTCGCCGCATCCGCCAATATCGCCAGTTTGTCGAGCAGCTCCATCCCCGCCCCGCCTTCATGTTCACTATATGTTCTAGTATCCTCTTGCCGCTTTGCAAGCCACGCTCGTCGCATTCACCTTCCCTTCAGCAAGGACCCGCAATGCCCCACGCCCCCACCGCCTGGACCCGCATCGGCAGCTTCGCCTCGCCCTCGTTCAGCAAGGACGGCACACGCCTGCTGCATCTGCGCGGCGCCGGCCTGCCACAGCTCTGGTCCATGGCCCTCGACGGGTCGGACGCAAAACAACTCACCTTCTTCGACGAAAAAGTGGCAACCGTCCGCCGCGCCCCCACCGATGAACGCATCATCGTGGGCATCGATGCCGGCGGCGATGAATGCCAGCAATTCCACCTCATCGCCCCCGACGGCACCATCACCGCCCTCACCGCGGCCCCCGAGGTGATGCACACATTCGGCGCCTGGTCGCCGGACGGCACCCGCATCGCCTACACCGCCAACGACCACGACCCCGCCCATTTCGACCTGCTGGTGATGGAACTCGCCACCGGCGCCATCACCCAGCTGCGCAAAGGCGAAAACCAGACCTCGATCTCCGGCTGGTCCACCGCCCTCGGCCAGGACCGCATCACCTTCCTTCAGGATTACAGCAGCTCCGATCAACGCCTGCACGTGATCGACCTCACCACCGGCGCCTGCCACCTGGTGCCCGCCCCCGGCCCCACCCGCTACGCCTCGGTGCGCTGGACACCGGACGGCGCCCTGATGGCCCTCACCGACCATGGCGGGTCAGACATGATGCGCCTGTGCCGGATCGACCCTCAAAACGGCGGCACCGCCATCGTGGCCGAAGCCCCCGGCCGCGAGATCGACGCCTGGGCCCAGGCCCCCAATCGCGGCAAACTCGCCGTGGTCGAAAACGACCGCGGCTACAGCGTGCTGAAAATCGACGGCACGATCGTCGAAGGCCTGCCCCACGGCACCGTCTCCGACCTCAACTGGTCACCGGACGGCGAAACCCTCGCCTTCATTGCCCAAAGCCCCACACACCCCCCCGCCATCTGGCTCTGGCAGAACGGCCAGGCACGCTGCCTGCTCGCCCCCAACCCCGAGGCCGAAGCCGGCATCAGCCCCACCAGCTTCGCCGACTACCAACTCGTCCATTGGACCGCGGAAGACGGCACCACCATCCCCGGCTGGTTCGCCATGCCAAAAACCAAAGCCCCCCCGGGGGGCCACCCCGCCGTCATCTGGGTCCATGGCGGCCCCGTCGGCCAGTCCCGCCCCAGCTTCCGCCCCGATTTCCAAATGCTGGTCGACCAGGGCTACGCCCTGCTGCTACCCAATGTCCGCGGCTCCTCCGGCTACGGCCGCGCCGCCATGGAAAGCGATGACGTCGAACTGCGCCCCGCAGCCCTGGCCGACCTCGCCGCCGGCCGCCATTGGCTCGCCACCCAACCCAACATCAACCCCACCAAAATCGGCGTCATGGGCCAGTCCTACGGCGGCTGGATGGTGCTCGGCGCCATCACCCTCTACCCCGATCTGTGGAAAGCCGCCGTCGACTATTACGGCATCGCAGACTTCACCACCCTGCTGAACCGAACCAGCACCTATCGCCGCTCCCACCGCGCCCGCGAATACGGCTTCCCGGAAACCCACCAGGACCTGTTCGCCCAAATCTCCCCCATCCACCATATCGACCGCGTCACCGCCCCCCTCCTCGTCGCCCACGGCGAACGCGACCCGCGCGTGCCCAAACACGAAAGCGACCAGTTCGTGAAAGGCCTCGAAGAACGGCAAAAAAAGGTCCGCTACGTCGAATTCACCTACGCCGGCCACGGCTTCATCCGCCCCGCCGACCGCGAACGCATCTACACGGAAGTGGCCTCCCACTTTGGAACGTTCCTGCGGGACTGAGGGGTGCTTCGCGGCACGTTCGCAAGGGGGCTGCGCGCCCCCTTGCATCCCCGCGCCAAGGGCCGGGCCCTTGGAACCCAGTCTGTTTTTGGGTGATGGGAGGGGGCCGGGCGCGCCTGCATGAAGGTGCGGGTTGCCCCCTCCCGTCACCCAAAAATAAGACCGAGGTCCAGGGGCTCGGCCCCTGGCGAGGGGGTCCAGGGGGGCGAGCAGCCCCCCTGGGACGCACCGCAAAGCGCACCCCTCAGCCCGGTAGGACCGTCCCAACGCAGAGGCCAAATCCGAGGCGGGGGTGGCCGGGGGTTGTGGTGTGGGCGGAGAGCAGGACCGTGTCGCCGTCTTCCAGGAAGCGGCGGGTTTCACCGGAGGCGAGTGGGATGGGTTTGCGCCCGCCTTGGGTCAGTTCCAGCAGGGAGCCTGCGGATTCGGGTGTGGGGCCGGACAGGGTTCCGCTGCCGATCATATCCCCGGTGTTGAGTTCGCAGCCATTGCTGGATTGTTGGGTGACGAGTTGGGCCGCGGTCCAGAACATGGCGGTGGCGTGGGTTCGGCTGAGCAGATGCGGCGGCAGTCCGGCTGCGGCGAAGCCTGGGGTGATCAGATAGGCTTCGAGGGCGAGGTTGAGCGCGCCGCGGTCCTGATCCCGCGCATCGATCAGGTAGTCCATCATGGCGGGTGCGTCATCCGGCCGCGCTGGCTGGGCGATGCGATGCGGCGCGAGCGCTTCGGGGGTGACGATCCAGGGCGAGACGGTGGTGAGGAAGCTTTTGCCCAGGAACGGTCCGAGCGGATTTGCTTCCCAGCCCTGGATGTCACGGGCGGACCAATCGTTGAGCAGGCAGTAGCCGCCGATATGCTGGGCGGCTTCGCTGATCGGGATGGGCCGGCCCAGTGGGGTGCCGCGGCCGACCCAGATGCCGAGTTCGAGCTCGTAATCCAGATTGCGGGACGGGCCGAAGCTGGGTTCCGGGTCGCGCGCCGGCTTGCGCTGCCCGCTGGGCCGGCGAAGGGGGGTGCCGGAGGGTTTGAGGGTGGAAACCCGGCCGTGATAGCCCACCGGCAGATGCAGGTAGTTGGGTGCCAGTGGCGCCTCCGGCCGCAGCATGCGGCCCACATTCAGCGCGTGGTGGTAGCCGGCATAGAAATCCGTGTAGTCGCCCACGGTCAGCGGCATGTGCTGCATGCATTCGCTGGCCTTCACCAGCAGGCCGGGCCGCGCCGGCGCCTCCCGCACCAGAATATCGAACAGCGCGCGGCGCAAGGCTGTCCGGGCGGGGGCACCCAGGGCCAGGAAGTCGTTCAACACCGGCCGACGCGCCAGATCGAGCGCCTTTGCCGCGTCATCCGGCACCAGGCCGAGCGTGTGCACCAGCTCCAGATCCAGGATCATGTCACCGATCGCAACCCCGCCGCGGGGCGGTTTGCCGGGCCGGCTGAACACGCCGAACGGCAAGTTCTGCACCGGGAAATCGCTGTGGCCGTTGGCTGACACCTCCCAGGAGGTGGCTTTTGGGTCATGTGTGTGGTCGAGCATGGTCAGTCTCCGGCGGATTGGGGGCGTGAGGCGGCCAGGCGCAGCACGCTTGCGATGGCGGCGGCACCGGCAAAGCCGCCGCCGAGCCACAGGGCGATGATCGGCCCGTTCTGGGCGCTGATCTGAAAGCAGCCCGCAACCAGGGCAGCCCCGCTGGCCTGCCCCAGATTGCGCGCGATGGAGACGATACCGCTGGCCCCTCCGGCGCGCGCCGGTGGCGCACTGCCCATCAGCGCGCGCAGATTGGGCGCCTGAAAGAAGCCGAACCCGCTACCGCACAGCAGCAGCCGCCAGACGATATCAAAGGTGGTCGGAGCCGCAGGCATGGTGGCCAGCAGCGCCATGCCGACCCCGAGCGTGCTCAGCCCCACAAACCCCAGCAATCCTGTCGAATACCGATCCGCCAACCGGCCGGACACCGGTGCGAGGGACGCCACAATGGCCGGCCACGGCGTCAGCAGCAGCCCCGCCGCCACCTGGCTGCGCCCCAGCACGGATTGGAACAGAAAGGGCAGCGCCACGAAGGCGATGCCCTGGCAGGCAAACGCGCAAACCGATGTCACGGCAGACAGCGCGAAGACCGGGATGCGGAACAGATCAAGCGCCAGCATCGGCGCCGGATGCCCACTTTGCCGCCGCAGCAGCAGCCCCAGGCAGACCACCGCGGCCCCCAGGGCCGCCACCGCCACCAGCGCCTGCCCGCCATGCCCCGCGGTATCGAGCCCCAGGATCAGCAGGCTGAACGCCAACGCCGTCAGCCCCGCCGCCACCCCATCAAACCGGTGCGTCGCCAGCCGGATGCGCGGCAGATGCCGATAGGCCAGGCCAAAGGCCAGCAGCCCCACCGGCCCGTTGATCAGAAACAGCCAATGCCAGGACGCCACCGACAGGATCAGCGACGCGACGGACGGGCCTGCGGTGAACGACATGCCGACCATCATCGCATTCAGCCCCACGCCCTTGCCGAGCAGCCGGGCCGGAAAGATGTGCCGGATCAACGCCAGGTTGACGCCCACCACGGCAGACGCCCCAAGACCCTGCACCAGCCGCGCCACCGCCAGCACCGGCAGCGACCACGCAAGCCCGCACAGCACGGAGGACAGGGTGAACACCGCAAGCCCGCCGAGATAGACGCGCCGGTGGCCTACGATCTCGCCCAGCGCCGCCAGCGGCAGCAGCGTTGCCAGCATCGCCAGCTGATAGGCGTTGACCACCCAGATCGAGGTTCCGGCATCGGTGTGCAGATCAAGGGCAATGCGCGGCAGCGCCGTGTTGACGATGGCGGTGTCCAGCGTCGCCGTCATCACCGCCAGCAGCACCGCCGCCATCGCCGCCCGCCGCGCCGCGGGCGGCAGCCCATCGCGCAGATCGTCAGTGCTGGGCTGGCTGGTTGTTGGTTGGCTCATGTGATCCCGCGATGCGATGGCGCACGACTATGCGCCGCTGTCATCCGGGCTGGAAACCCTGTGCCTCAGCAGAACTCGTAGGCATCCATACGCAATATGCCGTAATTGGCGCTGCTGTGAACGCGCCGCGCCACGCCGCCGCCCGCCCCCATCGCCACGTACAACGGCAGCAGATGCTCGTCGGTCGGGTGGTTTTCCACGGCAAACGGCGCCTGGCTGCGATAGGCGAGCAGATCCTCCGTGGCCCCTTGGGTCAGTTTCTCATCCATCCAGGCGGCAAAGCTGCGCACATCCTCAGGCTCCGGCGCCCCGATCGGTTGGCCGAAAAACCGATGCAGATCATGGGTAAAACTGCCGGAGCCGATCACCAGCACATCCTCCGCCCCCAGCCCGGCCAAGGCCCGGCCCAACGCCAGATGATGCGCCGGCCCCTGGCGGGACTGCACCGCAAGCGGCACCACCGGGATCTCCGCATCCGGATACATCAACGACAGCGGCACCCAGACCCCATGGTCATAGCCGCGCGCCGGATCGATCCGCCCCGAAAGACCGGCCGCGTCCAGACGATCGGCGATGCGGGCCGCCAGCGCCGGATCACCGGGTGCGGCGTAGTGCATCTGAAACAGCCGGTCATCGAAGCGGCCGAAATCATAGATGGTCTTCGGCGCCATTGCCGCCCCCACGGCGGGCTGCGCCGTCTCCCAATGCGCGGTTGCCACCACGATGGCGCGCGGGCGCGGGCGGTCCTTCGCATAGTCGCGCAGAAAATCGCGCGCCGGCACATCCTGGAACAGAATGTTCGGCGCCCCATGGCTCAGGAACAGGCTCGGCAGCATGGCACATCTCCTTCCGCAAGCCGGGCGGGTGCCAGACGGCACCCGCCCGGATCATCACACCCGAGTGGGTTTCAGCGCCAGCGCGCCATCACCCAGCGCCGCCAGCACCACCAGCGACACCGCCCAGAACGCCGGGAACTCCCAGCCGCCATTGGGATCGTTGAAGAAGAACCCGGCGGCGAAATGCACGGTCACGATGGCGCCAAGCAGGCCCGGGATCAGCAGCAGCGCGGCAATCCGGGCATAAACCCCCAGGATCAGCGCGACACCACCGGCAAGCTCCACCGCAATCACCAGATAGGCGAGGGCCGAAGGCAGACCAAGGCTCGCAAAATACGCAGCCGTGCCGGCAGGGGTGAACACGAACAGCTTCAACCCGGCATGGGCCAGGAACAGAGCGCCCAGCGCCAGCCGCAGGGCCAGCGCCGCATAGGGGGCAAAACGCGTGTCGATCATCATCATATCTCCCAAATCCCCGAACGGGGTGTGGGTGCATCTAGGCATATATGATTGATGCATGGATTTCCTGAACTTCGTACAATTCCCATGCATAAATGCATAGGCACACCCATGTACGAACAGCTGGACTGGGACGATCTGCGCTTCTTCCTCGCCATCGCCCGCAACCGCACCCTCTCCGCGGCCGCCCGCGTGTTGGGCGTGCAGCAGCCCACCATGGGCCGCAGGCTCGCAGCGCTGGAGGCGCGCGCCGGCACCAGGCTGCTCGCCCGCACCCCCACCGGCTACGTGCTCACCGAAGCCGGCGAGGCGGTGCTCGGCCATGTCGAACGCATCGAGGCGGAAACCCAGGCCATCTCCCGGCAGATCGCGGGCCACGACATCAGGCTGGACGGCAGTCTGCGGCTGACGACCGTGGAAACCCTGGCCGCCTTCGTGCTGGCCCCGATCCTGGCCGAATTCCGCGCCCGCCACCCTCTGGTGGAGCTGGAGATCGTGGCCAACACGCGCTCACTGTCCCTGCTGAAACGTGAGGCCGACGTGGCCCTGCGCGTCGCCCCGTTCCGCCAGGCGGACATCGTCGTCCGCCGCATGGGCCGCCTCGGCTACGGCCTCTACGCCAGCCAGAGCTATCTCGACCGCAACGGCACGCCGGACTGGACCGCCTCCGCCGATCACAGCCTGATCACCACTGAGCATGATCTGATGGACACACCGGAAATGGTCTATCTGCGCGCCCTGTTCCCGCAGGCAAGGCTGGCGCTGGCCAGCAATTCGCGCCTGGTCCATCGCCAGGCGGCGGCGGCAGGCCTCGGCATCGCCTGCCTTGCGCGCTATCTGGGCGACACGGCCGGTCTGGTGCGGCTGCAGCCGCCCAATCCACCGCCGGCGCGCGATCTGTGGCTCGGCCTGCACGCCGATCTGCGCCACACCCCGCGCATCCGTGCCTTCACCACCCTGCTCGCCACAGGCCTCGCCGCCGCAAGCGCCGTGCTGTCGCCACCTGCCGAAGGATCAGCTTCCTCGGGTGCGGGGGGCTGAAAAAGGAAGGCAAGGGGCTCTGCCCCTTGACCCCGCCAGGGACAGGGGTCCCTGGACCCATTCTTTAAAGGTCTCAAGGAAAGGGGGCAGGCGAGCCTGCCATCACGGCGCGCATCGTGGCCGCCCCCTTTCCTTGTGACCTTCCAGACATCGAGGTGCAGGGGCTCGGCCCCTGCTGGGGGTCGAGGGGGCAAAGCCCCCCGCCTTCCTTCGTCAACACCCCACCACCGAGGTGGCTCAGCCTTTCTGCACGTTCCAGAACAGCGGGACCGGGCCTTTCAGATGGCCGGTGAGGTTCCGGCGCCAGGCAGCACTTTGGAAATACTGGCCGAGCGGGATGTAGTTCGCGTTGGCAAACACCTCCGCCTGGATCTGTGCGCACAGCGACTTGCGTTCGGCCGGGTCGGTTGCGTCGAGCCACGCGTCGCGCAGCTGTTCGATCTTGGCGTCCGTGGGCCAGCCGAACCAGGCCGCCCCGCCATTGCCGCGAATGGCCGGAGCACTCAGCGGGTCGAGATAGTCAACCGCGGGGAAGGACGTGCAGAACAGCGACCAGCCGCCCTTGTCCAGCGGGTCCTTCTTCGCGCGCCGCTGCACCACCGTGCCCCAGTCTGTTGTCTGGTCGTCAATGTTCAGGCCGATCGCCTTCAACTGGCTGGCCACCACCTGGGACATCGCATCGTAGAAGGGCTGATCGGTCGGGTGCATCAGCACGATCTTCTCGCCATCATAGCCGGAGGCCTTGACCATGGCGCGCAGCTCAGCCTGGTTTTTGCGCCCGCCCAGCCGGTCCATCCCGGCCTCGTTGGCAGAGGCGGTGCCAGGCAGGAAACAGCCGATCGGGGCGTTGTAGGTGCTGGCATCATCGCCCATGAAGGATTGCACCACCTCCACCGGGTTGATCGCGGCCAAGATCGCCTGGCGCAGTGCCTGGTTGGTGGTGGGGCCTTGCAGATGGTTCGGCCGCAGCACCGGGTAGAGGCCATACGGGTCCAGCCGTGAGACCAGCACATTGGGCGAACGCTGCAGCTGCGGCAGCAGATCGACGATCGGGATCTCCAGCCAGTCGACCTCACCGGTCATCAACGCGTTGGCGGCGGTGGCCTGGTCAGGGATGATCCGCCACTCGACGCGGTCCACCAAAGCGCGCTTGGCGCCGGCGGTGAAGCTCGGCGCTTCGTTGCGGGGCTGATAGGCCTCAAACCGCGCGAACACGGCGCGGTTGCCGTCCGCATATTCGTCCTTCACGAAGCGGAACGGGCCGCTGCCCACCACCTCGGTGATCTGGGTGAAGGCATCGATGTTGGCAATGCGCTCGGGCATGATGAAGGGCGGGCTGGGCTGCGTCTTGGCAAGCGCGAAGGGCAGCGCCGCAAAGGGTTTCTTCAGCCGGAACACCAAAGTACGGTCATCCGGGGTTTCGAGCGCCTCGGTGCGTTCGGCCACCGTCTGTCCCAGCGCGTCGCGCTTCATCCAACGCCGCAACGACGCGGCACAGTCACGCGCCAACACCTTGCTGCCGTCATGGAAGGTCAGCCCCTCGCGCAGGACCATGGTCCAACGCTTGCCATCCTCCTCCACCTTGTCCTGGCTGATCATCTGCGGCCGCGGCGTCAAACGCTCATCAAGACCATACAGCGTCTCGAAGACCAGAAAGCCGTAATTGCGGGTGACCGTCGCCGTGGTCCAGATCGGATCCAAACTCGTGAGATTGGCCTGCGGCACAAACACCAGCGTGCGCGCCGAAGCCGGCTGGGCAATGGCGGGACAGGCCAGGGCCGCGGCCGAGGCGGCGCCAGCGGCAAGAAAGTGACGGCGCTCCATGGGGGCTCTCCTCCAGTTTTTTTTGAAGGTTACCCAAAAACCAGCCCCCCTGTCACATCCGCCCTGCCCGCGCACTGTCCGTCGGCGCTGGCGTGGGTGGGGACGCGCAAGGCAAGGCGGGGGGCTTTGCCCCCTCGACCCCCAGCAGGGGCCGAGCCCCTGCACCTCGGTTTATCGAAGGTCTCACG
>CAIYCW010000032.1 GCA_903924855.1 uncultured Rhodospirillales bacterium
CCCGGCTGATTGTCAGAACCGCGCATCACTGGCCTCCGTCTCACAACGAAAGCGAATCACAACAACGATCTCACCGCACGAGGTTTTTCAGCGGCCTGCTAAGCGGTCCTGCTGAGGAAGACGGGCGCTGGGAGATGATCCCAGCCCCCGCTGCCGCCTTCGGCTCCATATTTCGATCTCAAAATACTCCAATCTGAACGCCGCCCATCGAAAGCCCTCCATATGCGCCCGTCTCATTTTGCGATGTTTCTGCTGGCAACGCCGCTCGTGCTGTCCCCCATCCGCGATGCCCAGGCCCAGATCGGCATCGATATCGGCATCGGCGAGGCGATCGTGACCGCCCCGCCGCCGCTGCCGGTCTATGAGCAGCCGCCGATGCCGGCTGACGGGACAATGTGGATCCCTGGCAGTTGGAGCCATGACAGCAACGGCTATTACTGGGTGCCTGGCACATGGGTCGAACCACCCTCCCCCGGGGTGTATTGGACACCGGGATATTGGGGTCTGCGCGATGGGCTTTATGTGTTCTCATCGGGTTATTGGGGCCCGACTGTTGGGTATTACGGTGGGATCAACTATGGCTATGGCTATGACGGCTCGGGCTATCAGGGCGGGGAATGGCATGGGCGGGAATTTTCCTACAACCGCTCGGCCACCAATTTTGGCGGCGTGCCGGTGAAGAATGCCTATGACCGGCCGATCGGCGGCGCGCGGCCTGGCTTGCGGCCAAGTTTCAACGGCCATGGCGGCGAGGCGACACAGCCCTCCCCGCAGGAGCAGGCGGCAAGCCGGCAGGGTCGTGTGCCGCCCACACCACAGCAGATGCAGCATCAGCAATCGGCGGTGCAAAGCCAGGAGCTGCGCGCCACGGTCAATGGCGGTCATCCGGCAGCCAACACTGCCGCAACCAGCCGGCCCCGCACGGTGAACGGGCCCTTGGGCGGCGGTCAGCCACAGGCGCATCCGGCGGCCGCCGAGCGTCCGCAGGCGCCACCGCACGAGGCCGCTCCGCAGCACCAGGAGGCACCGCGCCAGGAAGCACCGCGCCCGTAGGTGCAAAGCCGGGCGTGACCTGCCCGAACATCCCGGTAAGCGCCACAGGCGGTTGCCGGGATGTTTTGTTCAAGAAACATCAGTTTCCCGCCTCACGCAATATCAGACCTTGCGCCACACCCAACTTGGCTTGGTGGCATGGATCTGCGGCGCGTCGATACCGGGAAATCCATGTGGGACGATGTCACTGACCATCACGACCTCCTGATCATCCGGAAGATGCCGCCAGGCCTCGATGATCGGCTCCCATATCCTGGCGTTGCAGTCGGCATGATTGCGTCTGCCGTCATGGCTCATTGTTGCTCCTTGCCCGAAAGGGCCGCTCCAAAGATCATGACGATAGGCGAGCGCTGTCTGCCGCAGCAGGATCGGGAAATACGTAGCATCAGGCCTGGGTGAATTCCGACCCTGCCCCACCTGCATGGCGCGGCGGATAGTCCGATGGCGCAAGCGGGCGGCATATGGCGCGCCCCACAGATGAACGAGGCACGCGATGAAGACCACAGACGCCGCAATCGGTGTTTTCGCCGACCACACCGCCGCCGAGGCCGCCATCAAGACGCTGACAAGTGCAGGTTTCCCGATGAAGCAGCTCAGCGTCATCGGCAAGGGCTATCACACCGAAGAAAAGGTGGTCGGGTTCTACAACACCTCCGACCGGATGAAGTTCTGGGGCACGCGCGGTGCGTTCTGGGGCGGGATGTGGGGGTTGTTCTTTGGCGGCGTGTTCATGTCGGTGCCGGTGCTGGGCCATGTGATCGTGCTCGGCTATCTGGCGGCCACGGCGATCTCGGCCATCGAGGGCGCCGTTGTAGTGGGCGGGCTGAGTGTGATCGGGGCGGCGCTTGCCAGCATCGGCGTGCCGAAGGACAGCGTGATCACCTACGAGACCGCCCTGGCCGCGGATGACTTCCTCGTTGTGGTGCATGGCGACGCTGCCGACATCAAGCGGGCCCGCGAGGTGCTGGGCACGACCGCGGCCACACGTGTGGACGTGCATGTGACGCCGATGCCCGCACTCGCCTGATCAATCCGTCTGCAGGACAGGCCCCGAACGGCATGGGCCTGTCCATCGCATGCCACCAGCACACGAGGTGCCACCATGTTGCGCGTTGGATCATCGCTTGTCGGCTACGACGTTGAGGCATCGGATGGCGGGGCCGGCAAGGTGCAGGACATCCTGTTTGACGACACCAGCTGGAAAATCCGTTGGCTGGTGATCGACACTGGCGGCTGGCTCAGCGGGCGGCGCGTGCTGATCCATCCCTCCGCGGTCGGCCGGCTTGATCCGGCAAGTGCGGCGCTGCAGATCAAGCTGGCGCGGCAGACCATCGAAAATGCCCCGGGCAGTCTGCTGGACCGGCCGGTGTCGCAGCAGCAGGAAAAGAGCCTTTACGACTACTATGACTGGGACCCGGCCTGGGGAGGCAGTTCCTTCGGCCAGGGGACGATGGCGAGCGACCTGGAGCCGGTGATGTATTTCGACCAGGACACGCTGCGCGGTGCGGCCGCGGACGGGTTTCGCCTCGATGACGGCGATCCGCATCTGCGCAGCCTGTCCGAGCTGCGCGGCTATCATGTGCATGCCACCGACGGCGATATCGGCCATGTGCAGGATATGCTGCTGGACGACGCCAGGTGGGTGATCGATTACCTGATTGTCGACACCAGCAACTGGTGGATGGGCCAGCACGTGCTGATCTCGCCGCATGCAGTGAGCGAGATCGATTGTCCGGGCCGCAAGATCCTGCTGCGCATCCTCAAGGCCAAGATCCGCTCCAGCCCGCCCTGGAAGCCTGCGGAGACGGTAAGTTCAGCGTATCAGACTGACCTGCATGGTCATTACGAGTGGCCGCCCTACTGAAAGGCGCATCACGATATTCTGAGTATTTTCCGCCGCTGCACAAAATATAGTTATGATACTATTATAAACACTGCCGCAATCAGGCCGCGTTCTGCGATACCCGCGGAATGATTGCCTGCGTTGCAAGCCAAGACAGGAATTCCCCAATGAAACTCCGCAATATTCTTCTGGCGACCTGCATCCTCTCCGCTTCGGTCGGCGCCGTGGCGATGCCGCAGATCGCCCATGCGGCGAGCGTTGCCGATCTCAACCAGGATTCGGAAAAAGCCATCCGGATGCTGATCAGCACCAACCCGGCGGCGGCAGCAATTGCCAAGAACGCACGTGCCATTCTGGTGTTCCCGAACATCGTCAAGGCCGGTCTGATCTTCGGCGGCGCCTACGGCGAAGGCGAGTTGAAGGTGGGGCAGGCGGTTGATGGCTACTACAACTCCTTCACCGGCTCGTGGGGCCTGCAGGCGGGGGCGCAATCCTATGGCTATGTGGTGTTCCTGATGACGGAGAAGGCGGTCTCCTACATCCATGAGTCGCATGGCTGGGAGATCGGCGTGGGCCCGACAGTGGTGCTGGTCAATGAAGGTGTGGCGAAGAACCTGTCCAGCACGACCATGCAGGATGACGCCTATGCGTTCATCTTCGACCAGCAGGGCCTGATGGCTGGTGTCAGCATCGAGGGCACCAAGATCAGTCGCATCAAGACGCCCTGATCCGGGCAGCGCCTGAATCGCAAGACACGACACAACGGCGCCGCATAGCATGCGGCGCCGTTGTGATGTGGGGTCTGGTGTTCACTCCGGCAGTTCGATGCGTTCGAACTCGTCACCCGGAATCACGCCGAATCTGTGGTCCCGCCACTCCTGCCTTGCCTGCTCGATGCGCTCCTTGCGGCTGGAGACGAAGTTCCACCACAGATGGCGCGGGCCATCGAGCGGCTCACCGCCCAGGATCACCAGCCGCACCTTGGCACGGGCGCGAATGATGATCTCATCGCCGGGGCGGAAGACGAGCAGGCGGTGCTCGGCGAAGTTTTCCCCCCCGATCTCCACCTCCCCCTCCAGCAGATAGGCGGCGCGCTCGGCATAGAGCGTGGGCACGCTGATCGCGGCCCCGGCATCCAGCAGGACGTCGAGATAGAACGTGTCCGAGAAGGTGCTGACCGGGGCGCGCACGCCGAACGCCTCGCCCACCACGACATGGACCTGCACACCGCGATCGCTGAGCAGGGGCAGGACGGCGCCTGGGTGGTGGAAAAAGCCCGGATCGGTTTCCTCATGCGCCTGCGGCAGGGCGATCCAGCTTTGCACCGCGGTCATGCTCTGCCCGGTGCTGCGCAGCCCTGCCTCGGTGCGCTCGGAATGCGCGATGCCGCGCCCCGCGGTCATCCAGTTCACACCGCCTGGAACGATGGTCTGCGCGTTGCCCAGGCTGTCGCGGTGCAGGATGGCGCCGTCCAGCAGATAGGTGAGGGTGGCAAGCCCGATATGCGGATGCGGGCGAACATCAAGCCCCTGCCCTGGCGCGAACACCGCAGGGCCCATATGGTCCAGAAACACGAACGGCCCCACCAGGCGGCGCTTGATGCTGGGCAAGGCACGGCGGACCTGAAAATCACCGAGATCCTTGCTGGCAGGCTCGATCACCAGCTCCGGACTGGCCGAGACAAGACCGTGCTGTGCAAGCAATTCCATGGCTGGGGTTCCGGTCAGGTTTGAGTGGTGGGGCGAGCCTGCCAGTGCAGGGCGGCCGCTGCAATCAGCAGCACAGGCGGCACAAAGGCGCCCATGTGCAGCGTGACGAAGGCAAGAGTGGCCAGGGCGCAGCCCAGTGCGAAGGCCGCGACGCCCAGGACAAAGCTGCGCAACCTTTCCGGCGACACGGCGGCACTGCCCAGACCGATCCCCACCAGATCCAGCGCGATCTGGGTGGAGTTGCCGGTCATCAGCGTGCTGGGCGGCAGATGCCCCAGATGCA
>CAIYCW010000033.1 GCA_903924855.1 uncultured Rhodospirillales bacterium
AAACCCAATTGCGAGACGCTCGGCTCCACCGCGCCCCGGGCCGGGCGGCCACCCGGCCCGGGGCATTCCTATTCTCCGGAACAACCAACCTATACGGCAACCTCAAGAGACAATTGCGAGCGAAGCGAAGCAATCCACCGAGCCACCAGCGCGCGCCTGCCACACACCGCCCCAACCCATACACGACCCGGAACAAATAAGCCGTACCCTCGCGGCACACACAATCACCGGATTTTGCCAAACCCCTGCCGCCGCGCCGCCGACAGCATCCCCCGGGGCAACGGAATCCGCCCCCAATCCACCTTCGGGCGCGGCTTGCGCACCCGCGGCTTCGGCGCCGCCTTGGGCTTCGGCACCACCACCTCGCCCGGCCGCAGAAGCTCCGCCTCGATCGCCAGCGCCCGGCACAAGGGCAGCAGAACCCGCCTGGCCTGCGGCGCCGCCTGCAACAGCGCCACCATCTCGGGGCTGCTCAACACGCTTCGCAGCTGCGCGGACAGACCCGCCGCCTCATGCCTGCCCACCAGCACCAGCCAGCCAAACCGCGAAGGCCAAACCCGCTTGCGGGGCGGCGCCGAGCCGCCATCCGCCGACACCGCCTCCACCCGCGCCAGAGCCCGAGACCCAGCCTTGCGCCGCCAGACAATCCCGGCCCGAAACCGTGCCAGCATCCCCTCCACCCGGCGGCCGATCTCGCCCAGGCGCCGATCCAGCAGCAGCACCAGCACCGTCTCCAGCAGCCGCACCCCACCCCACGCCGCCACCCGCGCCCGCAACGCGCGGATCACGTAGGGCAGGCTCAAAGCGCCGGAAGATGTGGCCGAAATCTCCATCCGCCAGCCTATTCCACGCTGTCTGGCTGACTGCAAGAAAATTGAAATGGGGCTGGCCCAGATAAGCATTCATCTACGCATTGATCCGATGTCAGCGGTGTTCTCGATTCCAAAGCTGCGTCAAGGGCGCTTCGCGCCGGCGAAGCCGGTAAACCCTTGACGCAGCTTTGGAATCGAGCAGACAATGCAACCATCGGATAAATGCTTGAATCTGAATGTCGTATGAGCCGTCAGGCAATTCTATCCAGCCCAGCCCCATTTAAAATCTGTAGGGTGGGACGCGCTCGGGCGTCCCACCATCGACCCGCGCAACGAATGGTGGGACCCCCAAGCGCGTCCCTCCCTACACCGCGCGGAACGTCACCACGAACACATCCCGATGCGCCGGCAGCGCCGGGTCGAGCGGCTCCACCGCCGTCACGCCATGGAACACGCGGTGGTCATCCACCAAAGCCGCCTCCAGCTTGTGTTCCAGGGTGAACTGACCAAGCTTCGTCCCATCCGGCGCGTGAATCGTGGTGGTGCCGCTTTTGATGTTCTCCCGATGCACCATCAGCACCAGCACGTAATCCACCCCATCGCGATGGCTGCCCTCGGGCGTCGGCTGGCCCGCCTCGCCGGCACGCGCCTCGATGCGGAACTGATGGGTTTCCACATGCCAGGTCTTGCCGGGGGCAAGCCCGCCGAACAGAGCGTGGCACGCGGCGAGGATGGTGCGGAAGCTGGCGAGGTTGGCCACAGCCTCGGGCGTGGCCTCGAACCAGCGCTGCACGCCGCCATTGAGGCGGTTGTAATCCTGGGTCTGGTAATGCGGCTGATGCGGCTGCCGCGTGATGCCACCCGGGCCCGCGGTGAAGACTGCGTAACGACGGCTGCGATAGCGACCGCCATCCGCCATGTGCTCGTCCAGCGCCATGTTGTCCCAGCTTTGGGCAAAACTGTCCCAATCCGGCAGGGCGCCGTGTTTGTCGAACCAGGCGGCAGCACCCGCGCCGTCCAGAAAGGCGAAACCGCTTGCGGTGAGGTCGGCCATGGCGTCGGTGCTGGGGCGTGTCACGATACTTCTTCCTGGGCTGGTCACTCAGCCTTGCGGATTATGGTGGTCACCTGCGGCGTTGCCATGCCCAGCGCGCGATAGCTGGTGATCGGGGATTCGATGGCAAGCTCGTCGAAGCGGTATTTGATGCGGCGGTTCAGCTCGCGGCTGACCCCCCATTGCGCGCCAGGCAGGGTCTTCACCCGCGCGCGCATCACCCAGCCGAGATCATTGAACCGGTCGAGGCCGAACACCTCCAGATCCGCCAGCACCCGCCCACGCCAGGGCTGTTCGGCCCGCATCGCCTCGGCGATCTCGCGCAGCAGATCGGCGATATGATCCGGCTGTTCGTTGACGCCGAGCGTGATGTCCACCACCGCAAAGGAATAGTCCCGCGTCTGGTTGCTCACCGTGGTCACGGCACTGAACGGCACGATATGGACGGAGCCATCCAGCGCCCGCAGCCGGATCGTGCGGATCGACAGCGCCTCCACCGTGCCGGACATGCCGCCCAGCGTCACCACGTCACCCACCTGCATCGCGTTCTCCAGCAGCAGGAACAGGCCGGTGATGATGTCCTGCACCAGCTTCTGGCTGCCAAAGCCGATCGCAAGGCCGATGACACCAGCACCGGCCAGCAGCGGCGCGATGTTGACGCCGATCTCGGCGAGGGTGACCAGGCTGGCCACCAGGCAGACCGTGACCAGCAGCGTGGTGCGCAGCATCGGCAACAGCGTGCGCAGCCGCGCGCTGCGGGAGAGTTGCGATGATCGGGTGAGGTTCGCCAGATGATGCTCGATGGCAAGGTTCACACCCTCCCAGGTGGCCAGCGCCAGCACCAGCGTGACGGCGATGGTGGCCAGCGCCGAGGCCGCGCGTGCGCCAAGCGTCGCGGGGCCGAACCACGCCAGCACGTCCAACCCGGCCGCCTGGCCCAGACCCAGCAACGCCACCGTGGCAAACACCACGTTGAACACCCAGCGCGCCATGCCGTGATAGCCGGTCAGCCGGGATTCCAGCCCCGGGAACCGCTCATCCAACCCCTCGGTCGCCGACAGGGCCCGGTTGATCGCGCCATCCACCACCCAGTTCGCCAGCCGGATCAGCAACACCACCGCGAACATGCCCAGCATCAGCCGCAGCAGACGGTTGAACCCATCCGTCACGTCCAGCGCCCAGACCACCCAAAGCGCCAGCAGATAGACAATGACGATGCGATGCCACGCTCCCGCCAGCAGGTTGCGCAGCACGGCCAGCGGCCCGAAACTGCCCTCCGGTGCTCGGATCGCATGCTTCACCAGCCGCCGGTTGCGCAGCACGATGCGCACCACGCGGGCATAGATCACCAGCGCGATCAACTTCAGCAACGCGTCATGCGCCAGCTTGTACAGGCCGAACAGCAGCGCATCCTCGGCGATCGCATAGCCGCCGATCGCGATCGCCGCGATCATCGACACCTCATGCACCACCGCCTGCGCCTGCGCGCGGTCGATCGGCAGCAGACGCAGCCGGGCGGAATGCGGCGCCACGATCGCGCGCGCCATCGCCACCACCACACGCCAGCCGACATAGCCGTTCACCACGGTCAGAATCACCAGCCGGCTGGTCAGCGTGCCCGCCATGCCGGAGGCGAGCATCACCGCCCCCACAGCCACCACCGTCAGAACCGGCAGCAGATCGAGCAGAAACCCAGCCACCACAAACGGCAGCCGGCGGATCGCCAGCAGCAGCGAGGCACGCCTGCCATTCCACTCGGTGCGGCCCTGCTCCGCATCGGCCTGGCCCTGCAGATCCTCCGGCAGATCCTCCCCCGGCGGCACCGGCACATGGCGGCGCAGCGCCGCCCCGGCACCCCGCAGCGCGCGACGCACCGCGATCTCGGCGGCAATCCCCAGGCTCATCACCAAGGCCAGCCGCCAGCCTGCCTGCAGGATCGCCAGCTGCTCCTGCCGGTCGGTCGCGATGCGGCGCAGCCATCCCCACAGCAGCGGAAAATCCGTCACCGCGCGCACCAGATGCACCACCGTGTCGGCCAGGGTGGAAAGCTGCTTCGACACGCTGACCAGCAGGGCGGCACCCACACTGTCCGGCGCCAGCTCGATCACCGGCGGCTTCTCCTCGGCCGGGGCGGCGGAAGCGGCCGGTGGCGAGGCCGCCGGTGCCGCGGCGGGGGCAGGGGCGGGCGCCACCACCGCCGCCACCGCCGCGGCCAACGGCGAGGCAGGCGTCTGCGCCCAGGCAGCCCGCGCCGATGCCAGCAGCACAAGCAATCCGATCAGACGCAAGATTGGTCCAAGCCGCATCATATCACTCCGCACCCAGATCAGCCGGGGGATGTCATAGCGCCAAATCAGGCATATATGAGGCCATGATCACGATCCTGACCGTCCTTGTCATCGCAGGCCTCCTCGGCACCCTCGCCACCTTGCTGTTCGGCATGCTTGGCCTCACCCGCAAGACCGGGGACGCCGCCCGTTCCAACCGGCTGATGCGCCTGCGCGTGATCTTCCAGGGTGTCACCCTGGTGCTGTTCGTTCTGCTGCTGCTGGCCTCCCAGCACCGCTGATCTCACAGTTCTGAGGTTTGACTTGCCAACACGGCGGCCCATAAGGTCCGCCGAAGGAAACCGGGCGCGCAGGGCCTCCACACCCCGTGCGCCTGTCACCCCAGCTGCGGAAATCCGATGAAGATCCTGGTCCCCGTCAAACGCGTGGTCGATTACAACGTCAAGATCCGGGTCAAGGCCGACGGATCGGGCATCGAGACCAACGGCGTGAAGATGTCGATGAACCCGTTCGACGAGATCGCCGTCGAGGAAGCCGTGCGCCTGAAGGAAAAGGGCGCCGCCTCCGAGATCATCGCCGTCTCCATGGGCGTCGCCGCCTGCGCCGAGACCATCCGCACCGCCCTCGCCATGGGTGCCGACCGCGGCATCCTCGTCGAATCAGACGCCGATTTGCAGCCGCTCGCCGTCGCCAAGATGCTGCGCGTCCTCGTCCAGCGCGAACAACCCGGCCTCGTCCTGATGGGCAAACAGGCCATCGATGACGACATGAACGCCACCGGCCAGATGCTCGCAGCCCTGCTCGGCTGGGCCCAGGGCACCTTCGCCAGCAAGATCGTGCTCGAAGCCGACCGCGCC
>CAIYCW010000034.1 GCA_903924855.1 uncultured Rhodospirillales bacterium
CGTCATCAACTCAGTTGAGTGCGTTGATCTCGGATTTTTGCGTTTGCGATGACGATGATCTTACGCATGAGAGCTGTCAGTGCGACGATAGGTTTTTTTCCGTTTGCAACCAGCCTTTTATAGAACGCGGCGAGCTCGGATTTGCTTCGGCTGGCGGCCATTGCGGCCATGAACAACAGGCGGCGGACCTCCGGTCTGCCGCCTCTTGTGGATCTGTATCCGTGGCTCTGACCGCTTTGCTGCGGGTGCGGTGCGAGGCCAGCCAGGCTTGCAACCTCGCGCCGGTTCAGCGTGCCGAGTTCGGGCATCAAAGCGATCAGCCCGGCCGACACCGCAGGGCCGATGCCTGCCACCAGCCGCAAGGTTTTCTCAAGCGTCTTCAATGTGCTGCTGGCATTGATGACCGCCTTGATCTGCTGGTCGACCGTTTGGATTTGCGTTTGAAGTGCGGCAATCATCGCCGCATGGACATGCTGAGCGTGCTCGGCGTTCGGTGCCTGGCTGCGATTGTTCCAGGCGGTGTGATCGGCCACCAGATCACGGCGCAGCAAAACCAGGGCCTGCAGGCGGCTTTGTGCAACGGCGGGCGGGGTCCAACGGGTCAGGTCTTGATGTCGCTCACAGCCGTAGCGCGCAAGTGCCTGGGCATCGAGGCGATCAGTCTTGCCCAGTGTGCCAAACGAGCGGATGAAGGCCTTGACCTTGCGGGCATCGGCGCGATGGACCGCCCGCCCCGCGGTTACAAGGGCCGACAACAAGGCAGCCTCATACCCGCCGGTGGCTTCGCAAACCACAAGGCTGGTTTCATCGAGGCTGTCGGCGAAGCCAGCCAGGATGTCTGGCTGGTTGGCAAGCGTGGTTGTTTTTCCAGTCGATTGATCGAACACGACAATTTCGGCTTTGCCGACGTCGCATCCAACGAAGTGCACAGGAAAGCTGACAGATTGGCCCATGGTGGTTATCCTCGGCTTGCTTGCGATTGTCTGCGGGCGAGAACCCTTGCAACTCATCAAGCGTGGCAGGGGCGGTGGGCGAGCGAGATGACGGCGGGTGTCAAAACCCAATTGCGAGACGCTCGGCTCCACCGCGCCCCGGGCCGGGCGGCCACCCGGCCCGGGGCATTCCTATTCTCCGGAACAACCAACCTATACGGCAACCTCAAGAGACAATTGCGAGGCGCCGCAGGCGCCGTGGCAATCCATCGCAAGACCGGACCGGATTGCTCAGCGCGACCCGGTTGCCCCAGCCAACACCCTCGCTGGACAGAACGGCGAAGGCCGGCATGGCGGCCTCGAAACGTTGCTTGTGTGCCAAGAGTGGCACCACGCGGCCCCGGATGCGAGTGGGCGCTGCGAAACACCGACCCAAGCCAGGCCCTTCCGGCGCCCAACCCTCCTTCTCAGTCACACATCGGAACATTCAGAACGCAACTCCCCGGCACGTCTCAACACCATTTTCCAAACCCGGCCCGCCGCGCGGCTGAAAGCACCCCGCGCGGCAAGGGAATCCGAAACGGCTCCGGCTTCGGCCGCGGCTTGCGCACGCGCGGCGCTTTCTCACAGCGCTCCACCTTGGCCGCGCAGGGCGCGACAGACACGCCAGGCACATCCACCGCCAAGGCCCGGCACAACGGCCTCAGAATGCGCCCCGCCTGCGGTGAGGCCGCAAGCAATGCCGCCATCTCCGGCGCTGCCAGCACATGCTGCAACTGAGAGCCAAACCCCGCCGCATGATGCCCGCCCAGCGCCACCAGCCAGCCGAACCGCCGCGGCAACAGGACCGCCGCCCGCCCGCCGCCGCAGCGCGCGCCGGGCTTACGCTGCGCCACACGCCAAAGCGCCCCGCGCTGAAACCGCACCAGCAGCCGCTCAATGCGCTCTGCGATCCGCACCACCCGGTTGTAGAACGCCACCGCTACAGCAGGCGTAACCCGCCATCCCCCCAACACGGCCAACAGCCCGCGAAGGATCAACCGCAGATCAGCGCTGAGTGTCGCAAAGGGTGAGGGGGCGGGGGCCAAATCCATTCACCACCCTACGCCACACCAGGTGGCTGGACTCAAGCAAAAACCAGCGGCGGAGACGCTGCCTCGACCCGCACCAAACGGCAGACAAAACAAAACCGGCCCAGTTTCCCGGGCCGGCTCGTTCAGCATCGCAAGGTGGGTAAGGCTTACGCCTCGCCCTCATCATTCGCCGCTTCCGGCTTTGGGCCGCTGTCGAGGCCCTTGGCGGAGGGGTCGCGGTCGACCAGTTCGATCACCGCCATGTCGGCAGCGTCACCATAGCGCATGCCAGCCTTCAGAACGCGGGTGTAGCCACCCGAACGATCCTTGTAGCGCTCGGCGATGGTGGTGAAGAGCTTCGCCACAATCACGTCGTCGCGCAGCTGCGCATAGGCCTGGCGGCGGGCGTGCAGCGTGCCGCGCTTGCCGAGGGTGATGAGCTTCTCCGTCACCGGGGCGAGCTCCTTCGCCTTCGGCAGCGTGGTGGTGATCTGCTCGTGCTTGATCAGCGCGTGCGCCATGTTGCGAAACATGGCGAAGCGGTGGCTGGCGGTCACACCGAGCTTGCGGCCGGCTACTCCGTGACGCATGGGTCTAAATCCTTAACTAAACGCTTAGAAGGGCTCTTCGAGCCGCTTTGCGAGGTCTTCAACATTTTCAGGCGGCCAGCCGGTCACGCTCATGCCCAGCGACAGACCCATGGAAGACAGCACTTCCTTGATCTCGTTGAGCGATTTGCGACCGAAATTCGGCGTGCGCAGCATTTCCTGTTCGGATTTCTGCACCAGGTCGCCGATATAGACGATGTTGTCGTTCTTCAGGCAGTTCGCCGAGCGGACCGAGAGCTCAAGCTCGTCGACCTTGCGCAGCAGATTGCGGTTGAACGGCAGATCATCTTCCGGCTCTTCATGACGGACGGCCTGCGGTTCATCGAAGTTGATGAACAGCTGGAGCTGGTCCTGCAGAATGCGCGCGGCCAGCGCCACCGCATCTTCAGGGGTCACAGCGCCGTTGGTCTCAACCGTCAGCAGCAGCTTGTCATAGTCGGTGATCTGGCCAACGCGGGTCGGCTCCACCTTGTAGGACACGCGGCGCACCGGGGAGAAGATGCTGTCGATCGGGATCAGGCCGATCGGCGCGTCTTCCGGGCGGTTGGCCGAAGCCGGCACATAGCCCTTCCAGGAATTTACCGTCAGCTCCATGCCGAGCTTGGCGCCGTCATCGAGCGTGCAGATCACGAGATCGGGGTTCATCACCTCGATATCGTGGCCGGCGGTGATCTGGCCGGCGCGAACCTCGCCCGGGCCCACCGCGTTGAGCATCATGCGCTTCGGGCCATCGCCATGCATGCGAAGGGCGAGTTGCTTGATGTTCAGCACGATGTCCGTCACGTCCTCGCGGACGCCCGGGATCGAGCTGAATTCATGCAGCACGCCATCGATCTGAATGGCCGTGACGGCAGCGCCCTGCAGCGACGACATCAGCACGCGACGGATCGCGTTGCCGAGCGTCATGCCGAAGCCGCGTTCCAGCGGCTCGGCCACGATTGTGGCGACACGCGCCGGATCGGAGCCGGGCTCAACGTCGAGCTTTTCCGGCTTGATCAGCGACTGCCAGTTCTTTTGAAGAACGAGGGACAATCTCATGTGCGGATCACACCCGCCGCCGCTTGCGCGGACGGCATCCATTGTGCGGCACCGGGGTGGTGTCGCGGATGGCAGAAATCGAGAAACCCACAGCCTGCAGCGCGCGCAGCGCGCTCTCGCGGCCGGAGCCCGGACCATTCACTTCGATCTCCAGCGTCTCCATGCCGTGATCGCGGGCCTTGCGGCCGGCATCCTCGGCGGCCACCTGGGCGGCGTAAGGCGTCGACTTGCGGCTGCCCTTGAAGCCCTGAGCACCGGCAGACGACCAGGCGATGGTGTTGCCCTGGGCGTCCGTGATGGTGATCATGGTGTTGTTGAAGGTCGCTGCCACATGGGCCACGCCCGACGTGATGTTCTTGCGTTCCTTCTTGCGAGGGCGCGCGGCGGCTGGCTTCGCCATGTTCGAATGATCCTGTCCAAATCAGGCCGCGGCGGGATGAGCCCGCCGCGGCAATTTCCACTGAAGACCGAAGCGTCGGTCTTACTTCGTCACTTTCTTCTTGCCGGCGATCGCCACGGCCTTGCCCTTGCGGGTGCGGGCATTGGTGTGCGTGCGCTGGCCATGCACCGGCAGGCCACGACGATGGCGCAGGCCACGGTAGCAGCCGAGATCCATCAGGCGCTTGATGTTCATCGCAATCTCGCGACGAAGATCACCTTCCACGCGGTAATCAGCTTCGATCAGCTGACGGATCTTGAGGACCTCGTCATCGGACAGCTGGTTCACGCGACGGTCATCCGGGATGGACAACTTGGTGCAGATCTCCTGCGCCTTCGTCGGCCCAATGCCGTAGATGTAGCGAAGGCTGATCAGCACCCGCTTGTTGGTCGGGATGTTCACGCCGGCAATACGCGCCACGCTGTCGTCTCCTGATCACACGCAAGGGCCGGTCTGGCGCCATGCGGTCTGTCTGTTGCCCCCAGCGGCGAGACACTTCCGGCCGAGCGCCGGGAAGCCTGGGACTTGGTTAAACTCTGATGACACCCCCCGCGGACGGGGTCTGCCAAGGGCGCGCACTATAGCCAGGAAGCCGACAGAGTCAACGAAGCCTGATCACATTCGCGTGATCGGGCTTCGTTTTCCAAACCGGCCAGAGGGCCGAAATCAGGCGCGTTTCACGCTGTCCAGAACAGCAATGAGCTGACGCGTCACCTCAGCCATATCAGCCATGCCGTCCACGCTGTGCAGGCGCCCCTGCGCCGCGTAATGCGGCAGGATCGGTGCCGTCTGCTGGTGATAGGCCTGCAGCCGGGCGCCCACGGTCTCACGGTTGTCATCCGCGCGGCGGATGAACTCGGTGCCGCCGCATTTGTCACACACACCCGCCGCCGCCGGCTGGTGGAAGCTGTCATGGTAGCCCGCCCCGCATTTGGCGCAGGTGTATCGCCCGGCGATGCGATCAACCAGGGCGGCATCATCCACCTTCAGCTCGATCACGGCATCCAGCGGCCGGTTCTGCTCGGTCAGCATCGAGTCGAGCGCCAGCGCCTGCGGCACCGTGCGCGGGAAGCCATCCAGAATGAAGCCCTTCGCGCAATCCGCGCGCGAGATGCGAGAGGCCAGCATGCGGATGATGATGTCGTCCGACACCAGCGCACCCGATTCCATCACCGCCTTGGCCTGCAGGCCAATCTCGCTGCCCGCCTTCACCTCGGCGCGCAGCATGTCCCCAGTGGAGATCTGCGCAATGCCATAGCGTTCCTCCAGGATCTTCGCCTGTGTGCCCTTGCCGGCCCCTGGGGGCCCCAGAAATATCAGATTCACCGACCTCTTCCCTTCACGCGCGCCTTCTTGATCATACCCTCGTATTGGTGCGCGATCAGATGGGACTGGATTTGTGTCACCGTGTCCATGGTGACCGAGACGATAATCATCAGGCTGGTGCCGCCGAAATAGAACGGCACGCCATAGCGGCTGATCAGGATTTCCGGGAACAGGCACACCACGCACATATAAAGCGCGCCCACCGTGGTCAGGCGCGACAGCACCTGGTCGAAATACTGCGCCGTGTTGGTGCCGGGCCGAATGCCCGGGATGAAGCCGCCATATTTCTTCAGATTGTCAGCCGTCTCCTCCGGGTTGAACACCACGGCGGTGTAGAAATAGCTGAAGAAGATGATCATCCCGGCATAGGCCGCCATATAGAGCGGCTGGCCATGCGCCAAGGCGTTGGCGATGGTCTGCAGCCAGCCCACCTCCCCGCTCTGATTGGCAAAACCCGAGATCGTGGCCGGGATCAGCAGGATAGAGCTGGCAAAGATCGGCGGGATCACCCCCGCGGTGTTGATCTTCAGCGGCATGTGCGAATTCTCGCCGCCGAACATGCGGCTGCCCACCTGGCGCTTCGGATACTGCACCAGAATGCGGCGCTGCGCGCGCTCGATGAACACCACAAGCGCGATCACCGCACCCGCCACCAGAATGAACGAGACGATGAACACCGGGCTCAGCGCCCCGGTGCGGCCAAGCTCCAGCAGGCTGGCCAGCGCATGCGGCAGGTTGGCCACAATTCCCGAGAAGATGATCAGAGACGTGCCATTGCCGATCCCGCGCGAGGTGATCTGCTCACCCAGCCACATCAGGAACATCGTCCCACCCACCAGCGTCACCATGCACGACACGCGGAAGAACCAGCCCGGATCGATCACCGCATTGCCGACGCTGCCATGAATGCTCTCAAGCCCGATCGCAATGCCATAGCTCTGCACAATAGCGATCACCACGGTCGCGTAGCGGCTGTACTGGTTGAGCTTCTTGCGCCCGCTCTCGCCTTCCTTCTTCAGCGCCTCCAGCGAGGGAATCGTGGAGGTCATCAGCTGAACCACGATCGAAGCCGAGATATAGGGCATGATGTTGAGCGCAAACACCGTCATGCGCCCCAGCGCACCGCCGCTGAACATGTCGAACATGCCAAGAATGCCGCCGCCATGCTGGCTCAGCATCTCGCCCATCACGGTGGCATCCACACCCGGCACCGGAATATAGGTGCCAAGCCGGTAGACCAGCAGGGCGCCCAGGGTGAACCAGATCCGGGCCTTCAGCTCGGTTGCCTTGGAAAAGGCGCCGAGATTCATGTTGGAAGCCATTTGCTCCGCGGCGGACGCCATGAACTGTTCCTCGTCTAATGCGAAGGCGCACCGCGTGCGGCCCCGCCGTAAAATCTCTTGCAGCCCTGACCGGCCGGCCCGAACGGCGCCGCTGGTCAGGCTGGCATCGGTGGATGCCATAAAGGCAATCGGCGCCGCACGGTCAAGCCGTGCAGCGCCGAAAGACTAGCCAAACCTGGCCTGGTTGTCGCTGGCCAGGAGCGATGTCCCAGGCAGGACCGGATCACTTTTGCCAAACGCTGCGCTGTGCGGGCGCGGCACTCAGGCCGAGGCGTCCGGCGCGGCCTTGGCGGCAACCGTCGTCACAACCTTGCCGCCAGCGGCCTCGATCGCGGCGATCGCGGTGGCCGAAGCACCGGAGACCGTGATGTCCAACGCCTGCTTGATCTCGCCGACCGCGAGCAGGCGCACGCCCACCACACCGCCGCCGCGCACCAGGCCGGCATCCTTGAGCACCGTCTCGGTGATCGGAGCACCCGCATTGATCTTGCCGGCCTCGATCGCCTTGACGATCGCGCCGATATTCACCGGCGCATATTCCTTGCGGAAGATGTTCTTGAAGCCGCGCTTCGGCAGACGCCGATAGATCGGCAGCTGACCACCCTCGAAGCCGTTGAGGGCAACACCCTCACGCGCCTTCTGACCCTTCACACCCTTGCCCGAGGTCTTGCCCTTGCCGGAGCCGATGCCGCGGCCAAGACGCTTGAACTTCAGGCGAGAGCCCGGGTTGTCGCGCAGTTCGTTCAGTTCAACCATTTGCTTCACCTTCCACCTTGATCAGGTGGGCCACCTTGCGGATCATCCCGCGCACGGACGGAGTGTCCTCCAGCGTGCGCGTGCGATGCATCTTGTTCAGGCCAAGCCCGATCAACGTCTCCTTCTGGCCCGGTTTGCGGCCGAGTGCGGAGTTGATCTGCGTGACCGTGACGGTCTTCTTCGTTTCAGTCTCAGCCATGATCAGCCTCCACACCGGCTTCGGCCGGCGCATCGCGCTTGCCGAGCAGGTCGCTCACCTTCTTGCCACGGCGGCTGGCCACCGAACGCGGGGACGCCGCACGGGCCAGACCGTCAAACGTGGCCTTGACCATGTTGTGCGGGTTCCGGCTGCCGAGCGACTTGGCCACCACGTCATGAATGCCAAGCGCTTCGAACACGGCGCGCATCGGGCCACCGGCGATGATCCCGGTGCCGGCCGAGCAGGACCGCAGCACCACGGAGCCTGCCCCGAAATGGCCAACCACATCGTGATGCAGCGTGCGGCCTTCCTTCATCGGAACGCGGATCATGGTCTTCTTCGCGCGCTCGGTCGCCTTGCGGATCGCCTCCGGCACTTCGCGTGCCTTGCCGGCGCCGTAGCCAA
>CAIYCW010000035.1 GCA_903924855.1 uncultured Rhodospirillales bacterium
CCACACCTCCACCGTCACCGTCGCCATCATGCCGGAGGCCGAGGAGGCGGACGTGCAGATCGACGAGGCGCGCGACCTGCGCATCGACGTCTACCGCGCCCAGGGTGCCGGCGGTCAGCATGTGAACAAGACCGAATCCGCCGTGCGCATCACCCATCTCCCCACCGGCCTCGCGGTCGCGATGCAGGAGGAGAAAAGCCAGCACAAGAACAAGGCCAAGGCGATGAAGCTGCTGCGCGCCCGCCTGTATGAGATGCAGCGCGCCGCCCTGCACGCCACCCGCTCGGCCGACCGCAAATCCCAGGTCGGCACCGGCGACCGCTCCGAGCGCATCCGCACCTACAACTTCCCGCAAGGCCGCGTCTCCGACCACCGCATCAACATGACGCTCTACAAGATAGACCGCGTGATGCAGGGCGAGCTGGACGAGTTCATCGAGGCGCTGATCGCCGAAGACCAGGCGGCAAGGCTGGCCGCGGAGGAGTGATCCACCGTTTATCGTCCTCGCGAGCGAATTATCCGTCATTGCGAGCGAAGCGAAGCAATCCACCGAACCGCCAGCGCGCATCATGGCGAAGCGCGTCGCCTCACCCCCCTCGACACGAAGGCCATGGAACACAGGCCATCCATGAAAATCGCTGACCTCCTGCGCCAGGCGACCCGCGCGCTCACCGAAGCCGGCATCGAGGACGCCGCCCTCGAAGCCCGCTGGCTGCTCGCCCACGCGCTGGGCATGGCGCACAACGCCGTGCTGGACCGCACCGCCGAGATCGACCCAGGCACGTTCAACACCCTGCTCGCCCGCAGGCTCGCGCACGAACCACTCGCCTACATCACCGGCCGCCAGGGCTTCTGGACACTCGACCTGCACGTCTCCCCCGCCACCCTGATCCCCCGCGCTGATTCGGAGACGCTGATCGAAGCGGCCCTTGCCCAGTGCACAACGCCGCCTTCGCGCATCCTCGATCTCGGCACCGGCACGGGCTGCCTGCTGCTGGCAGCCCTGGTGGAATTCCCAAGCGCCTTCGGCATCGGCGTCGATCTCAACCCCGAAGCAGCCTTTCTCGCCTGCAGCAACGCGCAGGCGAACAACCTTGCGGATCGCAGCGCCTTTCTGGCCGGCAACTGGGGCACGGCGCTCGCCGGCCGCTTCGACCTCATCCTGTCCAACCCGCCCTATATCGAAACCGCCACCATCCCGGCCCTGATGCCCGAAGTGGCGGGGCACGAGCCGGCCCGCGCGCTGGATGGCGGGGCGGACGGGCTGGATGCCTATCGCGCCATCATCGCCTGCCTGCCTGGCCTGCTCACCCCATCCGGCATCGCCATCCTCGAACTGGGCGCAGGGCAGGCGGAGGCGGTCGCAGCTCTGGCTGCTGCGGCCGGTCTGAACCACCGCGCCACACGCGCCGATCTGGGCGGCATTGCGCGCGCCCTGGTGCTCGCCCGATAAAAATCGTTTGGCAGGACGCCGGCAAGCCGCTAGGTAGGGATGCTCGCGCGAGGCTGCCGGAAGCGGCGTCTCGCCAGGCCCCCCTCTTTTCATCGCTGCATTGCCCGCAAACCGCGGGCGGCATGAAACCAGACGGGGCAGGCAATTGGGCCCGTCTCACCGTTCTGTGGCAAGCGGCACCCAAGCTGACATCCGGAGACCAAACCGGCCTGGCATGGTGCCAGCAGCCGTGAAGCACCGGAACCGGTCAATTCACCGAGGAATTTGCGATGGCACTCGCATGAACATGAAGCGTATGCGCGGCCGCAATCATCGCGGCGGCAATGGTGGCGGCGGCGGTGGCGGCGGCGCCCCGATCCGCTCGCAGGGCGGCAACACCCCCCTCAATCGAAATCACGTCTTCGACAGCAACGGCCCCGATGTCCGCATCCGCGGCACCGCCCAGCAGCTGTTCGAGAAATACCTGCAGCTCGGCCGCGATGCCACCAGCAGCGGCGATCGGGTGACGGCGGAAAGCTACTTCCAGTTCGCCGAGCATTATTTCCGCATCCTGAACGCGATGAACCAGGCCGTGCAGCAGACCCAGCAAAGCGGTCCGCCGCCGCGCCCGCAGCGCACGCATGAGCTGCAGGGCAGCGACAGCCAGGCGCAGGACGATCAGGACGAAGCCGATCAGCGCCGGGAAGAGGCGCAGATCATCCCACCGCTGATCATGCCCGCCGGCCTCGGCGACCAACCCGCCGGCGAAAGCCGCGAAATCCAGATCCTGCAAAGCCCCCCCGAAGCCTGATTCGTAGGGCGGAAGAGGCGAAGCCGTTATCCGCCGGGGGCCTCAC
>CAIYCW010000036.1 GCA_903924855.1 uncultured Rhodospirillales bacterium
CGCCACCCTCACCGTCACCTTCTTTCGCAAGAAGCCCGGCCATGTGCTGTTCCCGGGGCGGCTGCTGTGCGGGGACATCCATGTCGTCGATATCGGCACGCCGCGCGCCGTCTGGGACAGCGTGGCACCAGGCGCATTTGAGAATGGGCCGCAGCTCTGGCGTGGCGACCTGCCGGTGCCGTCGCATGATGGGCACAAATACCACCGCGGCCATGCGCTGATCCAAGGCGGCTTTCCGCTCACCGGTGCGGCCCGGATGGCAGCGCGCGCGGCCGCCAGGGCAGGGGCCGGTCTGGTGAGCGTCGCGGTGTCCGAGCATGCGCTGCCGATCTATGCGGCCTCTCTCACCAGCGTCATGGTGGTGCCGGTGCACACCGAAGAGGATTTCGCGGACCTGCTCGAAGATTCGCGCATCACAGCCTTTCTGATCGGTCCCGGTGCGGGGGTGGATCCTGTCACCCGCTCCCGCGCGCTTGCGATGCTGGGCACCGGCCGGGCGGTGGTGCTGGATGCGGATGCGATCACCTCGTTTCAGGACACGGCGGCAGGTCTGTTTCAGGCCATCTCCGGCCCATGCGTGATGACCCCGCATGAAGGCGAGTTCCGCCGCCTGTTCAACGTCTCCGGTGACAAGCTGACCCGCGCGCGGGAAGCGGCGAAGCGCAGCGGTGCGGTGATGGTGCTGAAAGGCGGTGACACCGTGATCGCAGCCCCTGACGGCCGGGCCATCATCAACACCAACGCGCCGCCCACGCTTGCAACCGCCGGATCGGGCGATGTGCTGAGCGGCATCATCCTGGGGCTGCTGGCCCAGGGCATGGACCCGTTCCTGGCCGCCGCCGCTGCCGTGTGGCTGCATGGTGACGCGGCGGGCGGTTTCGGCCCCGGCCTGTTGGCCGAGGACCTGCCCGATCTGCTGCCCGGCGTGCTGCGCCGCCTCGGCGCGGGGACACAGGCGCCAAAGCTTTGACGCAAGCCATGTTCGGCTGGTTCGAGATCGGCCTGCTCCTGGCCGCCGCCTGCCTGCTCGTGTTGCGCTGCCTGCCATGGTCGCGTCCATATCACCCGTTGCTGGGTGGCTTCTGCCTGTTGCTGTTGATCACCGCCCTCTACCCCCGCACCGAAAACGGGCTTGGGCAATATCTGTTCGGTCAGACGGAGGCAGGCCTGCGGCTGCCGCGCGAGGTTTTCGGCCTGGTCTGGTGGGGGGTGGGCGCCTGGCTGCTGAAGAGCCTGATGGACCTGGCGCTGCGGCGGACCTTCTTTCCCGAAAACGATGAGCCGCAGGCGCGCCGCCTGTTCGCCGACCTGGCGACGGTTGCGATCTATGCGCTGGCGGTGATCGGCATCGTTGGCACTGTGTTCAACCAGCCGGTCTCCACCTTCCTTGCCACGTCCGGCGTGCTGGCGGTGGTGCTTGGGCTCGCATTCCAGAACACGTTGGGGGATGTGCTGGCCGGGCTTGCCATCAACATCGAACGTCCGTTCGGTGCTGGTGACTGGATCACCCTGCCGGAGAAGACCTATGGGCTGGAGGTGGTCACCGGTCAGGTGATGCAGGTCAACTGGCGCGCCACACGGCTGCGAAGCTGGGCGCATGATCTGCTGGTGATCCCCAACAGCGTCGCCGCCCGCGCCGTGGTTGCCAACCACAGCAGGCCCGTCGGTCCGCATCGCTGTGTGATCAAGCTCACAGTCGATGCCGGCGTGGCGCCCAGGCAAGTCATCGCGGCCCTGCAGGACGCAGCCTACGCAAGCCCCGACATCGCCCGCGGCACCGCGCCGCTGGCTCTGGCATGTGGCATCACCGGCAGTGAGATGGCCTATCAGCTGGCGTTTGCGGTGGACAATTTTGCCATGATGATGGCGGCAAGATCGGACATGCTGAGCCGGATCGCGGAGGCACTGCCGCGTCAGGGCATCGTCATCGGGCCGCTCGCAACCCAGGTGCAGATCGTCCCAGCTGGTGCCGTGCCCAACCCGACTGATCGCGCCGCGGTTCAGTCAGGTCGGACAGGCTCCTAGGTGAATCCCGCCCCTGTCCTCCCGCCTGCCATCGGCCGAGACTTGCTGACCGCGCCAAGCGCTTCCAGGGCGCGGATCAGCAAAAGGCCGCGCCATGTCAGACGCCAATATCGAAGCCCGTGCCGGCCTGTCGGCCGCCAACCGCCGCACGCTGGAGGCGTTCTTCCGCCACCCGCTCGCCCATAACCTGGACCGCATCGATGTGGCCGCCCTGTTCACCCGGCTGGGCTCGGTGGAGCATGGCGAGAACACCGCCGTGACCTATAGGATCGGCGATGAGCACCACCGCGTTGGCAAATCGCGCGGCCACAGCCTGATGACGGATGAGGTGATCGACCTGCGTCATCTGCTGACCCGCGCCGGCTGGGGGCCGGCCACGCCCAAGGCGGGCGCTGCCGAGCCGGAATCGCCGCAGCCCGCCACACCTGGCGACTGGCTTGCGGTGGTCGAGGTCGATGAGGCACGGCTCTACCATCTGGACATCCATGCGGCGGACAAAACCCGTCACACGCTGCAGGCCCACGACCAGCATCGCATATTGCGCCACCTCCAGCATGCCGAGCAGGGGCGCGATGAGGCCAGACGCACCGAAGCGGACCACAAATACTTTGAAATGATCGCCCAGGCCTTGGTGCCAGGCGGTGAGATCGTGCTGATCGGCCACGGCGCCGGCCACAGCAACGCGGCGCAGATGTTCGAGAGCTTCCTGCTGGCACATCATCCGCTGATGTTCCGCCGCGTGGTCAACGCGGTGGTGGCGGACATTGAGCGCCTGACCGACCCGCAACTGCTCGACCTCGCCCGCGCGGCGCTGACGGCCTGAGGCGGGGCCAGGCGCGGAGGACAGGGCGCATCTCTGACACGACAGGCACGGATGATCCGTACACCATTCTGGGTGTCGCACGTGATGCGAGCCTGGAGACCATTCGTCGCGCCTATCGCAAACTGGCCAAGACGCATCATCCGGACCTCAATCCGGGTGATGCCAAGGCGGAGGCCAGGTTCAAGCGCCTCGCCGCCGCCCACCAGCTGCTGTCCGACGCGGACAGGCGGGCGCGCTTCGACCGTGGCGAGATCGATGCGAGCGGCGATGAGGTGAGGCGCAGCTCCGCCTATCACACGCACGCAGACAGTGACGCCGGCCGCCGCTACGCCGGGGCGGATAACGGGGAGGTGCCCGATATCAGCGACATCTTTGCATCCATGTTCGCGGGTCGTGGCGCAAATGGGCGCAGCCGCACTGCGGGGCGCGGGGCGATGCGCGGGGAGGACCAGCATTTCTCACTGGCCGCCGCCTTTCTCGATGCCGTCAACGGCGCCACCACCCGCCTCACCTTGCCGGATGGCCGCACGCTGGACGTGAAGATTCCGCCCGCCACGACAGAGGGCGATATTTTGCGCCTGCGCGGCCAAGGGGGGGAGGGAAGTGGTGCTGGCGGCCTGAGGGGGGATGCGCTGATCGCGATTCACATCACGGCGCACCCGTATTTCCACCGCGACGGTGCGGATATCCGCCTCGACCTGCCGGTCTCTCTGAAGGAGGCCGCACTTGGCGGCTTCATCGAGGTGCCGACCCCCGCGGGCCCGGTGCGCATGCGCATTCCGCAAGGCTCGGACAGTCAGACCCAGCTGCGCCTGCGTGGCCGCGGTGTTCCGGCCCATGGCATGCTGCCGGCCGGCGATCTCACCGCAACCTTGCGCGTGATGATCGGCAAACCGGATGCCGCCCTCGAAGCGTTCCTCAGAAGCTGGGAGCCGGCGGTTGATGCAGATCCACGCCAGACCATGGGGATGGAGCGATGACCGGACTTGAAGAGCTGATCGTGAGCGTTGAAGGCGTATCCGCGCAGGATGTGCGGCGCTGGGTTGAAAATGACTGGGTGCGGCCGAGCCTGCACTCCGGTGCGCCGCAATTCGAGGAGATCGACATCGCCCGTATCCAGCTCATCGTGGAGCTTCGCGATGAACTGGACATCAACGAGGCAGCCTTGCCCGTCGTGCTGCATCTGCTCGACCAGATCTACGCCCATCGCCGCCTGCTGCGCGACATCGGCGCTGCCCTCGACCACCTGGCAACGCAGGAGTTGCGCGACGCGATGGCGCAGCATGTCAGACAACGACCGTAGAGCAGCGTCCGGTCGATCCCAATTACTGCGCTGCGATTTTGAACGCCGGAATCAGCCCTGACCCAGGTGGCGCTGATGCAACGACATTCGCGCCACGTCTCAGATATCTGATCGTGAGTGGGTCCGGACAGCATGCGGCAGAGGTTATGAAGCCAGCCAACCGACCATCATCGGCTTCGCCAACACATCCAGATCAGGATGGTGCCCAGGGCCGGAATCGAACCAGCGACACTGCGATTTTCAGTCGCATGCTCTACCAACTGAGCTACCTGGGCGCCCTGTCGCAAACCCGTCATACAGGCCGCGCGTTGGAGGCGGGTGAATAGCCGACCAGGGGCAGGGGATCAACCCTCCAAATCATCCTCATCCGCATCCTCGCTGCCATCGGGGGGACTGGCAGGGATGCGATAACTCTCGGTGAACCAGCGGCCGAGATCGACATCCGCACAGCGCGCCGAACAGAACGGGCGATACTTCGCCTGGGCGGGCTTCTGGCAGATCGGGCATTGGGTCGGTTTGTCGCTCATCTCTCACGCGGTCTCCACCACGCAGCGGCAGGGCGGCAGCGTGCGGTCCAGGGTCAACAACAGGTCGCGCCCGGTGCGGGCGCGCACATCCTCGCGGGCGAAGCCGTCGGCCTGCAAGGCGGCTGCCACATCGGCACTGGCCCGCAGGGCCAGCGCCTGGGCGGGTTGGGCCGCCGCGGTGCGGCACAGCTGGCGTAGGCCGGCAAGCCCCGCCGCATGCGGGCCGGCCAGTGTCTCGTGCAGCATCGGGTGGATGCGCGGGCGCAGAATTTCGGCAAGGCCCAGCGCGGTGAAGCCCAGAAACCGGGGTTGCAGCGGATCCTCCGCCAGGGCGCGGGTGAAATCCGGCGCAAGGGCCACGCGTTCCTTGGCGGTCATGCCGCCGAGATCCACCACAATGGCGCCGCCCAGGTTGCGCAGCCGGATCTGGCGCGCAAGCTCGGGCAGCAAGGCGCGGTTGGCCTCGCGCTGGCTGCGCTGCTTGCTCTCGCGGGCACCGGTGGCGGCGCCGAGATCGATGTCGATGGCAACCAGGGCAGGGGTTGGATGCACCTGCATCACGGCGCCACCTGGAAGCGGCGCGTGCGGGGCCGCCAGAGCCTCCCACGCCTCTTCCAGCTCGGGTGGGAAGGCTGGGTGCAGCACGGTGTCGTGCACGATCTCCGCCTGCGGGTGGAGCGCCTGCAGCCGTGCCAGCGCATCTGGCCCGCGCGCCAACAAGGCGGGCGGGCCGCTGCCCAGCATCGCCGTTTGCGCATCCGACAGCCGGGCCGACAGCCTGGGGCCCTTGCCGCCCTGGGCCGCCCGGGTGATGCGCACACCAATCATCTGTCCTTCGGAGGCCTGCCCCTCGCTTTCCGGCAGAAACCCCTCCGCCCCGTCCAGCGCCACGAAACAGCCACCCATGGCGCGCACCCTGGCCGTCACGCGGCCGCGATGCAGATCGCCCACCCCATCCGGTGCCGCCGGCCGCCAGATCGCCACATCGTGCAGCATGTGCCCATCCCAGGCCGCCACCCGCATCTCGCCGGGTGAGCGGCTGACATGCAGGCGAACCGGATCAGACAAGCCCAAAGCCCAGGCCACGCAGCAGCTGCGCCGTCTCGAACAGCGGCAGGCCGACAACAGAGGAATAGGAGCCATCGATCTGGCGGATATAGGCGGCAGCCTGGCCCTGAATGGCGTAGCCGCCGGCCTTGCCCTGGAATTCGCCGGTTTCCAGATAGGCCTCGATCTGCGCCTCGGTCATGCGGTTGAAGATCACCGCCGAGTCGCACACACGTTCTGCCACCCGCCCATCGGGGGCGCGCAGCACGACACAGGTCAGCACATGGTGGCGCCGTCCGGACAGCAGGGCGAGGCAGGAGCGGGCCTGCTCGATCGTCTCTGCTTTCGGCAGAATGCGCCGGCCCACCGCCACAACCGTGTCGGCGGAGAGCACGAAACTCCCCTCCGCAGCCACCGCTGCGTTCTTCTGCCGGGCCATGCGCTGCGCATAGGGGCGCGGAATCTCGTCGCGCAGCGGCGTTTCATCGATGTCGGGGGCTGTGATCTGATCGGGGGTGATGCCGATCTGGGCCAGCAGCGCCAGGCGGCGCGGGCTGGCGGAGGCGAGCACGAGGGCCGGTTTGCCTGCCAAGAGAGGGCGCTGCTTACTTGAAGCGGAAGGTGATGCGGCCCTTGGTGAGGTCGTAGGGGGTCATTTCCACGTTCACCCGATCGCCGGCCAGCACGCGGATGCGGTTCTTGCGCATCTTGCCGCTGGTATGGGCCAGAATCTGGTGTTCGTTGTCGAGTTTCACCCGGAACATCGCGTTGGGAAGCAGTTCAACAACGGTGCCGCTGAATTCGATCATGTCTTCTTTTGACATTGAGCCTCATAGCTGAAGGGAGGGAAAACGCGCGGAACATGGGCGCCGCGTCATGCGTCGTCAAGTAAAGCGTGAGGTGTGGGACTAGCGGGGCTGATTGCCAAGACGTATCGCAACAGAGCGGGCATGCGCCTGCAGACCCTCGGCCTCGGCCAGCGCCACCGCCGCCGGTCCCACCGCCTGCAGCCCCGCCTCGCTGGCGTTGATCCAGGTGGTGCGCTTGAGGAAATCGAACACCGAAAGCCCGGAGGCGAAGCGCGCCGAGCGGCCGGTGGGCAGCACATGGTTGGGCCCGCCCACATAATCGCCGATCGCCTCGGGGCAGAACCGCCCGAGGAAGGCGGCGCCGGCGTGGCGGATGCAGGCAAAGACCGGCTGCGGGTCCGGCAGCATGATCTCCAGATGCTCCGGCGCGATGCGGTTGGTGAGCTCCACCGCCTCGTCCCAGTTGCGCACCACGATCACGGCGCCGTGGTCGCGCCAGGAGGCGCCGGCTATGGCGGCGCGCGGCAGGCTGAGCAGCTCATGCTCCACCGCCTGCGCCACACGGGCGCCGAAGCCCGCGTCATCGGTGATCAGCACGGCCTGTGCCAGCTCGTCATGCTCAGCCTGGGCCAAAAGGTCGACGGCGATATGGCGCGGATCGTTGGAGGCATCGGCCAGGATCAGCACCTCGGACGGGCCCGCGATGCTGTCGATACCGACGCGGCCGAACACCTGGCGCTTGGCCTCCGCCACATAGGCATTGCCAGGGCCCACAATGCGATCGACCGGGGCGATGGTGGCGGTGCCATAGGCGAGGGCCGCCACCGCCTGGGCGCCGCCCACGCGATAGATCTCGGACACGCCGGCGCGGTGTGCTGCCGCGAGCACCAGGTTGTTCACCACGCCATCCGGCGTCGGCACCACCATCGCCACACGCTTCACCCCGGCCACCCGGGCCGGGATGGCGTTCATCAGCACGGAGGACGGATAGGCCGCCTTGCCGCCCGGCACATACAGCCCCACCGCATCCAGCGCACCCCAGCGCATGCCAAGGGTGAGGCCCGCCGCATCGGTGAAGCAAATGTCGTTTGGCAGCTGCGCGCGGTGGAACGCCTCGATGCGGGCGGCGGCGAGATCGAGTGCCGCCAGCAGATCGGCTGGCACGGCGGCCAGGGCCGCGTCGATCTCGGCCTCGGTGAAGCGCAGCGTGTCCGCGGTCAGTGTCAGCCGGTCATATTTCGCGGTCAGCTCGCAAAGCGCGACATCGCCGCGGGCGCGCACATCAGCGATGATGGCGGCCACCGGAGCGTGCACATCCTGTGCGGTGTCGCGATCCGCCAGCAGCGCCTCGAACTGTTGTTCGAAGCCGGATTCGGTGGTGGAAAGGGTCTTCACAGCTTTGCCAATGCCTCACTGAAGCGCGCGATCCAGGCGCCGATCTCCTCGGGGCGGGTCTTCAGCGCGGTGCGGTTGACGATCAGGCGGCTGGAGACCTGGGTGATCACCTCGGTCTCCACCAGCCCGTTGGCGCGCAGCGTGGAGCCGGTGGCGACGAGATCGACGATCTGCCGCGTGAGGCCCAGGCCCGGCGCCAGCTCCATCGCACCGTTCAGATGCACCACATCCACATGGATGCCGCGCGCCGCGTAATGCCGGCGTGCGATGTTGGGGTATTTGGTCGCCACCCGCACGCGCGACCAGGTGGAGGGATCGTCGGTGCCGGCGGTGGCCTTGGGCTCGGCCACCGAGATGCGGCAGGCGCCAATGCGCAGATCGAGGGGGGCGTAGATCTCCGGATAGTCGAACTCCATCAGCACGTCCGACCCGCAAATGCCGATCTGCGCGCCGCCGAAGGCCACGAAGGTGGCAACGTCGAAGCTGCGCACCCGCACCACGTCCAGATTGGGGTGGTTGGTGGGAAAGCGCAGCTTGCGGCTGTTCTCGTCGGCGTAATCAGCCTCAGGCAGGATGCCGGCACCATCGAGCAGCGGGCCGCACTCATCCAGAATGCGCCCCTTGGGCAGCGCCAGCACCAGCTTGCCCAGCCCGGCACTCTGCTGGACGGCGTTGTCCTGTCGCATCTGCGTGAAAACCGCCGTCATCCCACTCTCCGAGGCTCAAGGACGTTCTTTTTTTGAAAAAAAAGAACCAAAAAAACGTTCGTGACCTGGGTGCGCGTTTGCATCTTCACCCGGCGATGCGTTCGATGTCGGCACCGCAGGCAGCGAGCTTGGTCTCCACCGTCTCGAAGCCGCGATCGAGGTGATAGACGCGGTTGACGATGGTCTCGCCCTTTGCCGCAAGCCCGGCCAGCACCAGCGAGACCGAGGCGCGCAGATCGGTTGCCATCACCGGCGCGCCCGACAGGCTGGCGACACCGCGCACGATGGCGGATTTGCCGTGCACGTTGATGCGCGCGCCCATGCGGTTCAGCTCCGGCACATGCATGAAGCGGTTCTCGAAGATCGTCTCGGTCACCAGCGAGGCACCCTCGGCGACCGACATCAGCACCATGTACTGTGCCTGCATGTCGGTGGGAAAGCCGGGATAGGGTTCGGTGATGGCGTCCACCCCATGCAGCCCGTTGAGGCGCTTGACCATCAGCCCGGTCTCGGTCGGCGTGATCTCAACCCCCGCCTCGGCCAAGGTGCGCACCACAGCCCCCAGATGGTCGAGCCTGCCGCCCACCAGATGCAGCGAACCACCGGTGATGGCGGCCGCACAGGCATAGGTGCCGGTCTCGATCCGGTCCGGGATCACCTCGTGATGGGCGCCGTGCAGGCTGGCAACACCGTCGATGGTCAGCTTGTCGGTGCCGATGCCGGAGATTTTGGCGCCCATCGCCACCAGACAGTCGCACAGATCGGTGATCTCGGGCTCGCGCGCCGCGTTGGCCAGCAAGGTGCGGCCATCAGCCAGGGACGCCGCCATCAGCAGGTTTTCGGTGGCACCCACACTGGGCATCGGGAAGACGATGGTCGCCCCCTTCAGCCCGTGCGGCGCCTTCGCATCGATATAGCCGCCATCGAGGGTGATGACGGCGCCCATCTGCTCCAGACCCTTCAGATGCAGATCGACCGGCCGTGTGCCGATGGCGCAGCCGCCGGGCAGTGACACCCGCGCCTCCCGCACACGGGCCAGCAGCGGGCCCAGCACGAGCACCGAGGCGCGCATCTTGCGCACGATGTCATACGGCGCCTCGGTGTTGGTGATGGCGCCGCCGATGGAGAGCGTGCGCGGATCATTGGCGGAACGCTCGACGGCAACGCCATGCTGGGCGAGCAGCTGGCCCATCGTCTCGGTGTCCGCCAGCAGCGGCACGCGCGACAGCACCAGGCGCTCATCGGTCAGCATGCCGGCCGTCATCAGCGGCAGGGCTGCGTTCTTGGCGCCGGAAATGACGATCTCGCCGGAAAGGGCGTGGCCGCCGCGCAGTCGGATACGGTCCATGGATTGTCCTCTGGCCGGCGGCACGCCCGCCGACACTGCTTTACATTCTAGGCAAAGAGACGCCGGTCTGGCGCATGTATTTGCCCGACTTGTCGGCATAGCTGGTCTCGCAGGGCTGATCGCCGCGCAGGAACAGGAACTGGCAGATGCCCTCGAAGGCGTAGATCTTGGCGGGCAGGGGGGTGGTGTTGCTGATCTCGATCGTCACCTGGCCTTCCCATTCCGGCTCCAGCGGGGTGACGTTGACGATGATGCCGCAGCGCGCATAGGTGGATTTGCCTAGGCAGATCACCAGCGTGTCGCGCGGCACCCGGAAATACTCAACGGTGTGCGCCAGCGCGAAGGAGTTGGGCGGGATGATGCAGACCGGCACCTTGCGGTCGACAAAGCTCTCGGCGCTGAAGGATTTCGGGTCGATCACCGCGGAATCGACATTGGTGAAGATCTTGAACTCGTCCGCCACCCGGGCATCGTAGCCGTAGCTGGACAGGCCGTAGGAGATCACACCGTCGCGCTTCTGCTGTTCGACGAAGGGCTCGATCATGCCGTGCTCGGTCGCCATTTGGCGGATCCAGATATCGGACATCACGGACATTGGCGGCGCTCGGAAAAAAGGGGGCGGAGGCCAGGGTCTAGCCGAGGTGACGCCGCAGCACCAGCCCACCCGCCTTTCGCGTCACAGCGCCGCGTTGGTGGTCCGCAGCCGGTGCGCCAGCTCGCCGATCACGTAGCGGCAGAAATGCGGCATCTCATCAAGCATGTAGCGGAATTTGCGGCGGTCCACGACCGCGACCCGCGTCGTCTCACAGGCGGTGGCGGTTGTGGTGCGGGTCTGGTTGTCCAGCAGCGACAGTATGCCCAGCGCATTGCCCGCGGTGATCACCTCCACGATCTTGCCATGCGCGATCAGCTCGACCGAGCCTTCCAGCACGACATACATGCTGTCCGGCGCGTCGCCCTCGTGGAAGATGATCTCGCCCGGTTCGTAGATTTTGAGCGATCCCACATGTTCGGCGAAATGCCGGAAGTCCATGGCGACCAGTGTCGACATCGATTGCTCCCCCGTTGTCGCAAAGTATGACAATACGATTACGGTTGTGCGTCATAACAATGTCAACGGGAATCGCCTCTCCGGCGCCCGGGGGCGATCTCACAATCCTGTGTGATTTCGTGGTGCTTAACCGTTTGAGACGAAATGGTTTTCTGGGATGGCATCAGATCAGTCTGGCCATGCCGGCACTGCTGTGGAGGTGGCGCAATGCCTCCCCCGCAAACGACGTGGCGCCGCCTCAGGGGGGCAGCGCCACGTTTTGGTGATCAAGCCAGGACCAGCGGATCAGATCTTTCCAGCCGGCCGGCGGGTGTTGCGGCGGATCGCAGCAAGGCCGGCCAGGGCGGTCAGGCTCAAACCGATCGTGCTGGGCTCCGGCACGGTGTAGCCGGGGTCCGACGCGGGGACGAAGTTGGAGCTGAACTGCAGATATTTCGGTGCGTCGAGCCCGCTGGCGCCCGCGGTGGCGGTGCCGCCGTCTTCCGTCGCACCCGCGATCACCAGCGAGACCAGGCCGGTGGTGGGGTCGAGGGCGTAGATGCCATCCGTGTATCCGTTGGTCACGCCGAAACGGTCGGTTCCACCGCCGCCCAGGGCCGCGATGTAAATCCGGCCATCCGGGCCGATATTGTTGCCGAAGGTGAACTCAAGGGCGTTGTTGGTGGAACTGCCGATATAGCTGGTATCGGTGTTGGGATCGACCGTTGCCGTCAAGGTGCTTGTGCCGCTGATATCATAATGCACAACGCTGTCCGGGCCGTCGACGGAGATGCTGTTGCCGTTGTTGATGTCGACATAGAGCGATCCATCGGATGCGACCGAGAGACCGGTTGGCCGGAACACGCCGACATCGCTCGGAACATTGCCGATCGTCTTGCTGATCAGGTCCTGTTTGTAGTTGAGGTTGCTGTCGAGCACGATCACCTTGGGCGTCGAGCCGGTGTAATTCGCCGCGTAGATATCGCCGGTGATCGGATCGATCGCCACGTCATGCGCGGCTTGGAAATCATAGCTCGCAACGATGTTGCCGGTGGCCAGATCAATTTTGACAATCGCGTTGGCCGATGACAACGGAGCGTAGACATATTTGCCATCTGCCGTGATCGCCACGTTGCCGATGCCCGTATTGCCACCGTTATAGGCACTGAAATCCACCGAAATGGAACTGACAAAGGCACCATTGGACGTGAAGCGCGACAGAACCGTGTGGCTCGACCCCTTGGCACCGCTGACCAGGATCAGGTCATTGTTGGTGCCCTGCACACCTTCCTTCACCGGGTAGGTCGAATTGCTGAAAAGAACCGCCGTGGTGCTGCTGCTGTTCAAGCCGTCATTGGTGAAGGTCATCGCGTTGGTGGTCTGGTCCCAGGTGTAGCTGTATCGATCCAGCTGAGACAGACCGTAATCCGTGACCAACAGTGTACCAGTGCTGTAGATGTCCGCGCGGGCGCCCGTGGCCGCCAGGCCGAAAGCCGCCACGATGCATGAGGTCAACGCAAATTGACAAAATTTCATGGACATCCTCCACCGATCATATTTCGCGGCGCATATCGTTCCGCTCACTCAAAATTGTATTAATTTTTTCGTAAATATCTTGTCAATGGCGACAAATCCAAAAAACGTATATTTCCAATCACTCAACGAAAAAATCTGATGCGTCCGCAGCTTGGGGGTGCGGATCAGATCATCGCTGCCAGGGCCGGGGCAATCGCCTGGGCGATTCGCTCCATTCCCTCCGGGGTTGGATGCAGGGATGGGGCTGGCGGTTTCAGCCACGGATCATAGAACAGGCTGGTGTCCACCCGGCCGTTCACCCGCAACACTGCGCCAACATCCTGGAAGACCACCGGGCCTTCCCAGTTTCGGCGGGCCAGCGTGTGGTTGATCGCCAGCGTGGTTTCCTCCACCCAAGGACCACGATCCGACGGCAGCACACCGAGCAGCAGGATGCGTGTGCGCGGCATGGCGCGCCGGGTTTGCGCGACCACGGCGTCGATCCCCGCCACCGTGTCCTCCGCCGACCAGTGCAGCCGGCCAAGATTGTTGGCACCGATCAGAATGATCGCAGCCTTGGGTGACAGCCCGGCAATTTCGCCGTTGCGCAACCGCCACAGCAGGTGACAGGTGGCATCGCCGGAGAAGCCCAGATTGAGCGGGTGATAGCGGCCGTAATGGCGCTCCCACACCGGGCGGTACTGCGCCCAGGGCTCGGGCCCGGCGCGCTCGAAATTCTGGGTGATCGAATCGCCCAGCCAGACCAGATCGTGCGGCCCGGCCTTGGCCTCGGCAAGCTTGGCCTGATGCCGCTCGCGCCACCATCTGGTGTCCAGCCGGGCGATCGGCGTGGCGGCCAGCGGCACCGCGCCGCCGGGTGCGGCCCAGGCCAGGGCCGGTGCAGTGGCGCTGGCTGCCAGCAGAGCCCGCCGTGTGATCACGCGATGGCCAGCCACACCATCGCCCCCGCACCGAAGATCAGGCAGTAGATTCCGAACGGCGCCAGCGACCAGTCATCGTTGCTGCGGAAATATCGCATCAGGAACCAGGTGGAGAGAAACGCCGTCACGCCGGCAACCACCGCCGCCAGCGCGGCCAGCGAGAGCACGCCGGGGGCCAGGCCCGCATGCAGCAGCTTGGGCACTTCCAGTACTGTGGCGCCCACGATCACCGGAAGGGCTATCAGGAACGAGAAGCGCGCCGCATCGGCGTGGTTGATGCCGCGCAGCAGCCCGCCCACGATGGTGGCGCCGGAGCGCGAGATGCCGGGGAACAGCGCGCCGCACTGCCACAGCCCCACGGCCAGCGCGTCGCGCACCGAAAGGCTCTCAAGCCCGTCATGGGCGGTGTGGGCGCTGGCGCTCATGCCACGCAGCCGTTCGGCCAGCAGCAGCATGCCGCCATTCATCACCAGAAAGAACGCGGCGATCATCGGGCTGTCGAACAGGGTCTTGAAGAACTTGTTGAACACGAAGCCGAAAATCACCGCGGGGATGGTGGCCACCACGATCAGCAGCAGCAGCCGGCGCATGCGCGCGGCCTCCGCTCGCCCGGACAGGCCCAGCACCCCCAGGCCGATCGCCCACCAGTCACGCCAGAAATACAGCAGCAGGGCGGCAGCGGTGCCGGTGTGCAGCAGCACCAGAAACGGCAGGAACGCATCGGAATGCTGATTGAGCTGCCAGTCCAGCAAGGCCGGGATCACCACGGCATGGCCCAGGCTGCTGACCGGAAACAGCTCGGTGGCACCCTGCAGGAGCGCCACGAAGATCGCGTGCATGGCATCCATGGTTCAGCCCACCTGAACCGTGAAGCCGGCCGCGTCGATCAGCGAGGACAGCGCGCCCACCGGCAGGGTGGAGGTGATGTCCACCAGCTTGCGCGTGAGATCGGCCGCCACGCGTGCCGCAGGATCTGCCTTGTGCACCGCCTGGGTGATCGAGGCCACACAACCCTCGCAATCCATGTCAGGGATGGTAAAGCGGATCATGATCGTCTCCTGTGGCATGTCGGCAGCCTAAACGCCCGCTGCGCCGCCCCGTCAAGGGAACTCCTGCAAGGTGCTGCGTGAATGATTCCGGTCACCAGAAACATAGAACTGCACGAGGACGAGATCGTGGAGAGCTTCGTGCGCGCCTCCGGCCCGGGCGGGCAGAACGTCAACAAGGTGAGCACCGCGGTGATGCTGCGCTTTGACGTGGCGGGCTCACCCAATCTGCCCGATGGCGTGAAGGCGCGGCTGGCACGGCTGGCAGGCTCCAGGCTCACCCGGGACGGCGTGCTGATCCTCACCGCGCAGGAGCATGCCAGCCAGAAGCGCAACCGCGAGGCAGCACTTGCGGCGCTGATCGATCTGATCCGAGAGGCCAGCATCGTGCCGAAGGTGCGCCGCGCGACCAAACCCACCTATGGCTCGCAGCTGCGCCGGCTGGATGAGAAAAGCCATCGTTCCAGGATCAAGCAGGGACGCGGCCGGGCGGAGGATTAACCGCCTGGCGGTGATGGAGGCGATGCCACAGGGCGGCGAACCGGCGGCAGCAGCTTCTCCAGCAGGGCCATCGTGGTGTCCGCATCCGCCTCCGGGTCGAGGCAGGCGGCGGATTTGGTGGCCATGCGGGCCATGATCGTCTCCAGACCCGCCTGGGTTTCGATCACGACGTGATCGCTGAGTGCCAAGGCGGTGTTCTCCGCCATCGACGGCGGACGGCCGGGTGGCAGATCCTCCAGCAGCGCCACCAGCCGGGCGCGCGGCTGATGCAGGCGCACCAGCAGCCCATAGGCGGCCATCAACAGCGGGCCCGCGATCAGCACGGCGCGAAACAGCTGGCGATGGCGGCGCAGCACATCCTCCACCGTGAAATAGGCGGGGGCGCCGAACACCGTCACCTCCATCGCCTCCAGGGCGCGCGCGGTGGCGCTTGAGGCGGCAAGGTCGCCTGCTGCCAGCACGGCGGGGCGGAAGCCCAAGGCCTGCACCGCCTGCAGCATGGTCAGCAGCTTGCCGTGGCCCGGCAGGTCGGCCGCGATCAGCAGCACGAAGGGGCGGGTGTCGGCGGCGGGCGGGCGGGGCGCCTGGCCTTGCAGGTAGTCGTTCCAACGCTCGCGGAAATGATGCAGGGCGGTGGCCCCGCTTTGCAGCCTGGCGCGGCCGTCGAGCAGCGTGTCGACCTGGCGCAGCAGAACGCCGATCGTCTCATCAAGGTCCGGGGCGACCTGGGCTGCCTCCATCTCGGCGCGCATGATCGCCTCGAACTGCAGCCGTGCCGCCATCTCGGCCATCGGCGCGCGGTGCAGCACCATCGGTGCGTTGGCAAGCCGGGCGCAATCGCTGCGCCGCCTGACATCGATGATGTTCACCCGTCCCGGGTCGAGCGCCACCGGAAAGCGCAGCTCGAAGCCGAAATTGCCGCTGCCATAGCCCGCCGCCACCAGATCGGGCCGATGCTGATTGGCCAGGAACGCAACCGGCGGCGCATCGCCCACCACAACCTCCAGCCATTGCGGCTCATCGGGGGCAGTGGGGTCGAACGCCCAGCCCTTGATGCCATGCCAGTCGGCGCGATCGAGATAGCCGGCCAGGATCGGGGCTGCGGTAGGGGCGATGTCGGCAGCGTTGTTCATGCAATCTGCCTAGGAAGAAACGCTGCCTGCCACAAGCTTGATCGCGGGCGGACAGCTTGCCATCCTGCAAAAAACAACAGGAAACGCCCCATGCGCCGCCTTCTTCGCCCGTTGCTGCTGCTGGCTCTGGCCGTGCCGTTCCATCCCGCGCCGTCCGTGGCCGGGTCGGTGTTCGACCACATCAAGGCAGCGGGCGTGCTGCGTGTCGGCACCACCGGGGACTACAAGCCGTTCAGCTTCCGCAATCCCGATGGCAGATATGTGGGGGCGGATATCGAGATGGCCAAACGCATTGCCGCCGCGCTTGGCGTGAAGGTGGAATTCGTGCCGACCGCCTGGGGCGAGATGATGGCCGATTTCACCGCGCAGCGTTTTGACATCGCGATGGGCGGCGTCACCAACCTGCCGCCGCGCGCGGCCAAGGGGCCGTTCGCGCACACCGTCTATGTCGATGGCAAGCGGCCGATCACGCGCTGCGCCGACCAGGCACGCTTCACCACGATTGCCGCGATCGACCGGCCGGAGGTGCGCGTGGTGGTCAATCCCGGTGCCAGCAACGAGGCGTTCGCCCGCGCCAACTTCCCCCACGCGACGCTGACGGTCTTCCCGGACAACGCCACCGTGTTCGACGAGATCGCCGCCAACCGCGAGGATGTGATGGTGACCGACGGCATCGAGGTCGATCATCAGGCGGCGATCCACAAGGGCGTGCTGTGCCCGGCCGCGGTTGCGGCCCCGTTCACCCGGCTGGAGAAGGCCTATTGGCTGCAGCCCGATGACGCGCTGCTGGCCGCGGTGAACGCCTTTGTCGATGGCGAGATGCAAAGCGGCGCCTGGCAGCGCACGCTGGATGCGGCGCTGGTGGTGCCGTGAGCGGTGATTGATGCGCTGGCCTGACAGCGCTAGGGAAGGGGCCCGTTTTCAGACAGGCCCAGCATGACCGCGACACCTCCCGACCGTCTCTCCACCGATCCCGCGAGCAAGTTCTACGATCAGGCGCTGCTGGAGCGTGGCATCGGCATCATCTTCAAGGGCGTGGAGAAGACCAATGTCGAGGAATATTGCGTAAGCGAGGGCTGGGTGCGCCTTGCGGTCGGCAATTCGGTGGACCGCAAGGGACGCCCGCTGACGATGAAGGTGACCGGCACGGTGGTGCCCTATTTCCGCGACGAACCGCCGCAGGAAGGCTGAGCCACGGGCCGACGCTGCGTCGGCCCGCCGCATTCTATCCCCGGCCGATGAACGGCATCTTGGTTGCCATGATGGTGACGAACTGCACATTGGCCGAGGCCGGCAGCCCCGCCATGAACACCACCATGCGGCCCACCTCGGCGGCATCGAAGGTGGGTTCGGCCATTGTGGTGCCGTTGGCCTGCGGGACGCCGCGCGCCATGCGCTCGGTCATCGGCGTTGCCGCGTTGCCGATATCGATCTGGCCGCAGGCGATGTCGTGGATGCGGCCATCAAGCGAGATCGACTTGGTCAGCCCCGCCACCGCGTGCTTGGTGGCGGTGTAGGGCGCTGAGCCCGGCCGCGGCGCGTGGGCGGAGATCGAGCCGTTGTTGATGATGCGCCCGCCCTGCGGCGTCTGGTCGCGCATCATGCGATAGGCGCCACGGGCGACCAGGAACATGCCGTTGAGGTTGACGTTGACCACGCCAAACCATTGATCGTCGGTGAGGTCGCCGAAATTGGTGGCGGGCGAGCCGCCGCCGGCATTGTTGAACAACGCATCGAGCCTGCCATGGCGGGTTTTGATCGTCTCGAACAGGGCGGAGACGCTGGCAGGATCGGTCACGTCGGTGGGCGCGGCGTCGAACCGCCCGGATGGCAGCAGTGCAGCCGTCTCGGCGAGTGCATCGGCGCGGCGGCCGGCCAGCACCACGACATAGCCGGCCTCGGCCAGCGCCAGGGCGGCCGCGCGGCCCACGCCGCTGCCGGCACCGGTGACCAGGGCGATTTTCTGCAATTCTGTCATCTGGGCCTTCCTCGTTTGGCCGGAGTGTTGGACCGATCGGGAAGGCTTGCAAGCCCTGTCGGTTCCGATCGCGGCCGCGCGTGCCGACGCCGCCATCCTTCCTCGCATCCGATACGATCTGTTGATGACAGAGCGGAGGGCCATGACATCTTTGGTGTATTATAGTAACAATAAAATCTCACATTTCGCTCCAGTCAGGTGTTGTAGTCGTGAGGGGTGGCGGCTGAACGGCCAGACAGGGGCGAATACACGGCGGATGAAGATCGCGATCTGGTACAATCTGCCGAGCGGCGGCGCCAAGCGTGCGCTGCATGGCCATGTGCGCGGCCTGCTGGAACGCGGCCATCAGGTGGAGGCGTGGTGCCCGCCCTGCTGCGACTTCACCTATCTGCCGCTGGCCGAGATGGTGCCCGAGCACGTGGTGGATTTCACCATTCCACCGCGCACCAGCTGGGACAAAAGGCTGCGCATCGAGCGTGCCATCGCGGCGCGCGTGCCGCCCATGATCGCGCACAGCCAGGCCTGTGCGGCAAAGATCAACCAGGGTGGGTTCGACGTGCTGTTCGCCAACACCTGCATGCATTTCGCAAGCCCGTTCATCGGCCGCTATGTGACGATCCCGAAGGTGCTCTATCTGCAGGAACCGGCGCGCGGCTATTACGAGGCGGCCCCCCGCCATGCCTGGCTGCCGCCGGAGCCGTCACGCCACGCACCGCCAAGCCTCGCCTGGCTGCGCGAGCGTGCGGCGTATCTGCGGCGGTTGCGCAACGCGCAGGTGAGTGCTGCGGCCGAACTGGACAATGCGCGCGCCTATGACCGCATTCTGGTCAATTCGCTCTACAGCCGGGAGAGCGTGCTGCGTGCCTATGGGCTGCAATCCAAGGTTTGCTATCTCGGCACCAAGACGGATCGTGGCCCGCTTCCACTGGGGCCGCGCGAGCCATTCTTCATGGGGCTCGGCTCGTTCGCACCGGCCAAGAGCCTGGACCTGGCCATCGAGGCGATCGCCCGGCTTCCGGCCCCACGGCCGAAGCTGATCTGGGTCGGCAATCTGGACATCGATGACAGCAAGGCCCGCGCGACCGCCCGCGCGGCCGAACTGGGCGTGCCGTTCGAGGCGCTGATGCGCATCAGTGACGCCGCACTGCAGGACCTGCTGCACCGAGCCACGGCGCTGATCTACGGCCCCAGGCTGGAGCCGTTCGGTCTTGCCGCTATCGAGGCCGCGGCGTCCGGCCTGCCGGTGATCGGGGTGGCCGAGGCCGGCTTGCGCGAGACGGTGATCGATGGTGTCACAGGCATGCTGGTGGCCGCCACGCCGCAGGCGATTGCGGCTGCGGCCCAGCGCCTGCTGGCTGAGCCGGAGCTGGCAGCCCGGCTGGGCCAGCAGGCCGCCCGGAACGCGCGCCAGACCTGGTCGCTCGATGCCGCCAATGACCGGCTGGAGGCAGCCTTGCGCGATGTGGTGGCGCAGGCGGGCAGGCCCGCATGACTGCAGCCCGGAACAGGGGTTCCGGGCCGCACCACTCTGCAAAACCCCAGGGGGGGATGAGGTTCAGCCGAACTGGTTCATCGTGTTGTGGGCGCCACCGGCCTTCAGCGCCGCCTCGCCTGCGAAATATTCCTTGTGGTCATCGCCCACATCCGAGCCGGACATGTTCTGGTGCTTCACGCAGGCAATGCCCTGGCGGATCTCCTCGCGCTGCACGTTGAGCACGTAGCCCAGCATGCCCTGGTCGCCGAAATAGCGCTTGGACAGCTGATCGGTGGACAACGCCGCCGTGTGGTAGGTCGGCAGGGTGATCAGATGGTGGAAGATGCCGGCCCGTTTCGCGGCATCCGCCTGGAAGGTGCGGATGCGCTCATCAGCGAGCTTTGCCAGATCGGTTCCGTCATAGGCCTCGCTCATCAGCCTGGCACGGTCATAGGCCGAGACATCCTGCCCGTCCGCCTTCCAGCCATCATAGACCTGCTGGCGGAAATTCAGCGTCCAGTTGAAGGAGGGCGAGTTGTTGTAGGCAAGCTTGGCATTGGGGACCACGGCGCGGATGCGGTCCATCATGCTGGCGATCTGCTCCACATGCGGCTTCTCGGTCTCGATCCACAGCAGATCGGCGCCGTTCTGCAACGAGGTGATGCTGTCGAGCACGCAGCGATCCGCCCCGGTGCCGGCGCGGAACTGGAACAGGTTGGAGGCCAGGCGCTTCGGGCGCATCAGGCGGCCGTTGCGGTTGAGGATCACATCGCCGTTGCGCGCGGTGGCGGGATCGATCTCCTCGCAGTCGAGGAAGCTGTTATACTGATCGCCCAGATCGCCTGGCGTGTGCGACACCGCGATCTGCTTGGTCAGGCCCGCACCAAGGCTGTC
>CAIYCW010000037.1 GCA_903924855.1 uncultured Rhodospirillales bacterium
GCGGTCAGCGGCCTGGCCGCCCTGTTTGGCTTTGGCGTTGTCTATCTGATGCAGGCCCGCGATCAGCACGCCGTTCTGGCATTCTCCGGACTGCTGACCGGGACGATCTATGCCGCCATCGGGGTGTTCGCGGGCGTCCGCTTTCTGGTGACGGGGCTCGCCATGATAGGGCTGACTTTCACCGGCTATGCGCTGTTGTCCGCCCATTACGCGCTGTGGATGGCGATGATCTGCGGCGGCGGGCTGATGCTGGCCGGGCTTTGGCTGCGGCGGGTGTGACGGCGATGGACGAGATCATCCACCAATCGCTGCGACTGCGCATCATGGCCTCGCTCAACACGCTGCAGCCCGGGGCCATGCTGGAATTTCCCCGGTTGCGCGCCATGCTGGAGGCGACCGACGGCAATCTTGGCGCCCATCTGACGACGTTGGAGAAGGCCGGCTATATCGAGATGCTGAAGGATTTCGACGGCCGCAAGCCACGCACCCGCATTGCCATGACACGGCTTGGCCGCAGCGCGTTTGCGGCTCATGTGGCGGAGTTGCGTGCGCTGCTGGCGCAGAGCAGTGCCGCAGAATGATGCGGCAAATCGACGTGAAAACGTTTAAAAAACACGCAAAATGCCAAGTCCGCGCAATCAAATCTGGAAAATAATTAAGCGATCGGCTGCGAGAAAAACATATCTCTACAGGCAAAAACCCGCTAGGGTGATTGGGCGTGGAGGAGCGCTTTTCGTGGAGATGATCCACGGGTGGCACTTTCCCGCGATCGTGTAGCGATCGTCCTGATATGGCAGGCCAGTCCGGCTCTCCCGAAGGCGATCAAACTGAGAAATACTGAGAACATGGCGACTGGTTCGGTTAAGTGGTTCAATGCAACCAAGGGTTTCGGCTTCATCGAGCCGCAGGGCGGCGGCAAGGATGTGTTCGTGCACATCACGGCCGTCCAGGCGGCGGGCCTCTCCGGCCTCAACGACGGACAGAAAGTGACGTATGACGTGATGATGGAGCGCGGCAAGGAAGCTGCGGCGAATCTGAAGCTCGCCTGAGGCGCTGCTCACGTTTGACGAGTGATCAAGGCGGCATCTTCGGATGCCGCCTTTTTCATGACCGCTCCACCAGCGCCAGCAGCGTCTCCAGCTGATCGGCCTCGGCGGCCGGCTTGTCGGTGCGGATGCGGCTGATGCGCGGAAAGCGCAGCGCCACGCCGGATTTGTGGCGCGTGGAAAGCTGGGCCGCGTCGAACGCCACCTCCACCACCATCGATTTCGCCACCTCCCGCACCGGGCCGAAGCGCTGGGTGGTGTTGTTGCGCACGAATTTGTCCAGCATCACCAGCTCCTCATCGGTGAAGCCGAAATACGCCTTACCGACCGGCAGCAGCTCGTCGCCGCGCCACAGGCCGAAGGTGAAATCCGAATAATAGCTGCTGCGCTTGCCATGGCCGCGCTGGGCATACATCAGCACGGCATCGATGCTGAGCGGGTCGCGCTTCCATTTCCACCACAGACCCTTGGGACGCCCGGGCACGTAGGGGCTGTCCGCGCGTTTGAGCATCAGGCCTTCGATCGAGGCGGCGCGGGCGGCGTGGCGCAGCTCGGCCAGGTCTTCGAGGCTGGAAAACGCGATCTGTTCCGAAAGATCCATGCGCGCGGGCTGTGTGCGGGCAAACCAGGCCTCAAGCCGGGCGCGGCGTTCGTCGAAGCTGAGCCTGCGCAGATCCTCGGCGCCGTCGAACAGCATGTCATAGAGGCGGATATGCACCGGGAAGTCCCGCTGCATTTTGGCTGTGACGGATTTGCGGTTCAGCCGCTGCTGCAGATCGGCGAAGGGGGCGACCACGCCGTCTCGCATCACCAGCAGTTCCCCGTCCAGCACGGCGTGGAACGCGACGCCCGCGAGGATTTCAGGGAAGGCTCCTGAGATATCCTCGGCCCCGCGGGAATAGAGCGCACGGCCGCCCTGGGTTGCGACCAGCTGCACCCGGATGCCGTCCCATTTCCATTCGGCGCGGTGCTCGGCCGCTACAAGGTCCGCGAGATCGCTCTCCTCCAGCGGGTGGGCGAGCATGGGGGCGCGGAACACCGGGGCGTGGCGCGGGTCGGGTTTGGGGCCACGCCCCTCGATCCAGGCAAAGAGCTCCCCATAGGGCGGGGTGAGGCCGTGCCAGACCTCCTCGATGTCATCGGCCGAAATGCCCTGCCCCAGCTCCGCCAACGCGGTCTTGGCCAAACGCCCCGAGGCGCCGACGCGCAGGCCGCCGGTGATCAGCTTGAGCAAGGCAAGCCGCACGGAGGCATCCGACGCATCGAGCCAGGTGGCGACGATGGCGGGCAGATCGGCCTTGGCGGCGCTGGCAAGGGTTGCCACCACCTCGGACAGGCTGGGGGTTGCGGCGTTGGTCGGGCGTTCGGGCCAGATCAGCGCCACGGTTTCAGCGAGATCGCCCACATAGTCATAGGACAGGTCGAACAGCACCGGATCGGTGCGGGCGGCGGCCAGCTCGCGGATCAGCCCGGCCTTGGCGGTGGGGAATTTCAGCGCGCCGGTGATGGCGGCCAGGGCGAAGCCGCGATCGGGGTCGGGAACGGTTGCGAAATAGCGACGCAGCAGGGCGAGCTTGGCAAGCCTTCCGGGGGTGAAGACCAGGCGTTCCAGCAGATCGGCGAAGGCGATCATTCCTCCTCCCCCTCGCCATAGCCGACCAGGCGCAGCGCGCGGCCCTTGATGCCGCGCAGGCCGGCCGCGTGGATCAGCGCGTCCTCCCGTCCATGGGTGACCCAGATCTCGGGCGCGCCGACATCGTCCAGCGTTGCCAGCAGCTCATCCCAATCAGCGTGATCGGAGATCACCAGCGGCAGCTCGACCCCGCCCTGCTTGGCGCGCTGGCGCACCCGCATCCAGCCGGAGGCCACGGCCACTACCGGCTCGGCCAGCCTGCGCGCCCAGCGATCGGCCACCGCCGAGGGGGGGGCGAGCACGATGCCGCCGACCAGATCGGACTTGGCGGCGACGGTGGCGGGGCGCAGATCGCCCAGCCGCACGCCATGCGCCTCGTAGATGGCACAGAGCGGGGCAAGTGCTCCGTGCAGATGGATCGGGCGGTCCCAGCCGGCTTCGCGCAGCAGGGCGATCAGGCGTTGGGTCTTGCCGAGCGCGTAGCAGCCGACGACATGCGTGCGCTCCGGAAACAGCGCAACGCTTGCCAGCAGGCGGCGGATTTCGGCCAGCGGGTCGGGGTGGCGGAAGACCGGCAGGGCGAAGGTGGCTTCGGTGACGAAGACGTCGCAGGCAACCGGGGCGAAGCCGTCGCAGGTGGTGTCGGCCGTGCGTTTGTAGTCGCCGCTGATGACGGCGCGGCTGCCCTGATACTCCAGGCAGATCTGCGCGCTGCCGAGCACGTGGCCGGCCGGGTGCAGCGAGATGCCTACGCCACCCATCGTCACGCGCTCGCCCCAGGAGAGGGCCTCGATGGTGGCAGGCGCCCCCTGTCCCATGCGCGCCTGCATCAGGTCGCGCGTGGCGGGCGAGCACAGCGCGTGGGCGTGGCCCGGCCTTGCGTGGTCGGAATGGGCGTGGGTGATCACCGCGCGCTCCACCCCGCGCAGCGGATCGATGAAGAATCCGCCGGGCTCGCAGTAGAGCCCCTGCGACAGCAGCTTCAGCCAGGTTTGCGGGTGCGGCGCCATGGCGTATATCTAGCGAATGGTGGGAACATTTCCAGAACCCTTTGCCGGCTGGTTCGCAGCCCGTGGCTGGCAGCCGCGGGCGCATCAGCTGGCGGTGCTGGCGGCGGCGCGGGCGGGGAAGGACATATTGCTGATCGCCCCCACCGGCGGCGGCAAGACGCTGGCGGGGTTTCTGCCCTCCTTGGTGGAGCTGGCGGAGGCACCGCAGCATGGGCTGCACACGCTGTATGTCTCGCCGCTGAAGGCGTTGTCGGCCGATGTGGCGCGCAATCTGGTGGCGCCGATCGAGGGGATGGCGCTTCCCATCACCATCGAGACACGCTCTGGCGACACGCGCCAGGAGGCGCGGCGGCGTCAGGCGGCCCGGCCGCCCAATCTGCTGCTGACCACGCCTGAAAGCCTTGCGGTGATGCTGTCCCAGCCTTCGGCCGGGGCGATGTTCGAGGGGCTGCGCCGCGTGGTGATCGATGAGATCCATGCGCTGGCCGGCACCAAGCGCGGTGATCTGCTGGCCTTGTGCCTGTCGCGGTTCGGCGATCGCGTGGCGCGGATCGGGCTGTCCGCCACTGTGGCACACAAGGAGCCGATACGGCGCTACGTGGCAGAAGATGCGCGGATCATCGAGGGAGCGGGCGGGGCTGCGCCTGATATCGGGCTGATCCTGCCGCAGGGGCGGCTGCCATGGTCCGGCCATATGGGGCTGTCTTCCGCACCGGATATCCTGGCGCGGATCGCGGCGGCACGGATGACGATCGTCTTCGTCAACACCAGGGCGCAGGCCGAGCTGATGTTCCAGGAGCTGTGGAAGATCAACGACGGCACGCTGCCGATCGCCATTCACCATGGCAGCCTGGAGATGGCGCAGCGGCTGCGGGTGGAGGCGGCGATGGCCGAGGGGCGGCTGCGCGCGGTGGTGGCGACCTCCTCGCTCGATCTGGGCATCGATTGGGGCGAGGTTGATCAGGTGATCCAGGTGGGGGCGCCCAAGGGCATTTCCCGCCTGTTGCAGCGCGTGGGGCGCGCCAATCACCGGATGGATGAGGCGAGCCAGGCGCTGCTGGTGCCGGCCAACCGGTTCGAGGTGCTGGAATGCGAGGCGGCCATTGCCGGGGTGGCGGAGGGGGAGCTGGATGGCGATCCGCCGCGCCCGGGCGGGCTGGATGTGCTGGCGCAGCATATTCTGGGCTGCGCCTGTGCCGGGGCATTTCTGCCGGACGAGCTCTATGCCGAGGTGATCACGGCGGGGCCCTATGCCGCGCTCAGCCGGGCGGATTTCGACACCACGCTGGATTATGTCGAGACCGGTGGCTACGCGCTGGCGGCCTATGAGCAGTATCGCAAGCTGTTTCGTGATTCCGAGGGGCGGGTGCATGTGCGCTCCGAGGCGGTGGCGCGGCTGCACCGGATGAATATCGGCACCATCGTCGAGGCGCCGGTGCTGAAGGTGCGCTATGGCGGGCGCGGCCGCGGGCCGGGCGGCGCGCCGCTGGGCGAGATCGAGGAGTATTTCGTCAATCAGCTGGTGCCGGGGGACAGTTTCATCTTTGCCGGCCGGCTGCTGCGGTTTCTGCGCCTGCGCGAGAATGCGGTGGAGGTGGAGGATGGCGGCAGCGGTGATCCGAAAGTGCCGGCCTATGCGGGTGGGCGGATGCCGCTTTCCACCAATCTGGCCAGCCGGGTGCGTGCCATGCTGAACACGCCGCAGCTCTGGGCCAGCTATCCGGCACCGGTGCGGGAATGGCTTGATCTGCAGCTGGCACGCTCGGTGATGCCGGGCCGTGAGGGGCTGCTGGTGGAGAGTTTTCCGCGCGGCGATCGCTGGTACATGGTGGCCTATTGCTTCGAGGGGCGGCAGGCGCATCAGACGCTTGGCATGCTGGTGACGCGGCGGATGGAGCGCGCGGGGCTGCAGCCGCTGGGGTTTGTGGCGACCGATTACGTGCTGGCCACATGGTCGGCCATCGAGCCATCCGGAATCGCCCAACTTTTCGCGCAGGACATGCTGGGCGACGATCTGGAGGCGTGGATGGATGAGAGCTCGATGCTCAAACGCACCTTCCGCAACGTGGCGGTGATTGCCGGGCTGATCCCGCGCCATTATCCCGGACAGGATAAGAATCGACGCCAGGTGACCGTGAATTCCGATCTGATCTACGACGTGCTGCGCCGGCATCAGCCGGGCCATATTCTGCTGCGCGCCACGCGCGATGACGCGGCCTTCGGCCTGACCGATCTTGGCCGGATCGCGTCCATGCTGGGGCGCATCGAGGGCCGGGTGCGGCATCAGAAACTCTCCCGGGTGAGTCCGCTGGCGGTGCCGGTGCTGCTGGAGATCGGGCGTGAAAGCGTGCGCAGCACGGCGTCTGACGAGGCGTTGCTGGAGGAGGCGGCGCTGATTGCCGAGGCGATGGGGGCGGCCGGGCCGCAGGGCACGGCCTTGGGCAAGGGGGCGTTGTTCGGATGAGCAGCGCAGCGCCCATTCATCTGTCCGGCGAGCGGTTGATGCTGGATCCGGCAGGGGCCGTGCATTGGCCGGCGCAGCGGCTGCTGGTGGTGGCCGATCTGCATTTCGAAAAGGGCAGTGCCGCGGCGCGGCAGGGCAGCCTGCTGCCGCCCTATGACACGCGCGCGACACTGGACCTGCTGGCGGGGTTCATCCGCACCTATGCGCCGCGCACGCTGGTGGCGCTTGGCGATTCGTTTCATGACCAAGGCGGCGCCGCGCGGCTGTCTGAGACCGATCGTGCCAGGCTCACGCAGATCGCGGGCCAGACACGGCTGGTCTGGGTGTTGGGCAATCACGACCCTGCCCTTCCCGACTCGCTGCCCGGGGAACGGGTCGAGGAATATGCGGCGGGGCCGTTCAGCCTGCGCCATCAGGCGCGATCCGGCCGGGTGAGCGGGGAGATCAGCGGGCATTTTCACCCAAAGGCCTGTGTGGCGGTGCGCGGTGCGCAGATCACCCGCCCATGTTTTGTGGCGGATGGCTACCGGCTGATGCTGCCCGCACTCGGCGCCTATACGGGCGGGCTTGATATCGGCGATCACGCCATTGCCAGCCATTTTCCCCGTGGCGGGCGCGCCTTTCTGCTGGGGCGCGAGCGGCTCTACGCCTTTCCCTTCGCCGCCAGCCGTCCTAAGCCAGCGTCATTGTCGATCGATCAGGCGCGCATCTGACGCAGCCTATCGCGCGTAACCCAGAGGAAGGACACACCAGGACTGATGACCACATCGCCCGTACTGCTTTGGTTCCGCCGTGATCTGCGCCTGGCCGACAACCCGGCCTTGGCGGCGGCCTTGGCGCGTGGCGGGCCGGTGATTCCGGTGTTCGTGCTGGATGAGACCACGCCCGGGCGCTGGGCGCCGGGCGGGGCGTCGCGCTGGTGGCTGCATCACAGCCTGGCGTCGCTGGATGCCGATCTGCGCACGCGCGGCAGTCAGCTTGTGTTGCGCCGGGGTGAGAGCGAGGCCGAGCTGCGGCGTCTGGTGGCCGAGACCGGGGCGCGTGAGATCCACACCGGCATGGCCGTGGAGCCCTGGGCGCGGCGCGTTCTGGACCGGCTGGCGGCCGACATCACGCTGGTGCGGCACCGCACCTCGCTGCTGTTCCACCCCGATCAGATCCGCACCGGCGGTGGCACGCCCTATGGCGTGTTCACCCCCTTCGCCAAAGCCTGCACCCGCGCCTATGCGCGGCACACGCCGATCCCAGCGCCGGATCGCGTGCCGTGCGGGGTGCTTCCGCCCAGCGACCGGCTGGAGGCGTGGCGGCTGCTGCCGCGCAAACCCGACTGGGCGGAGGGGTGGGACAGCCATCACCGGCCGGGTGAGGCCGGGGCACGGGCGGCGCTTTCGCGGTTTCTGCCGCGCGTGGGCCGCTATGACGAGGCGCGCAACCTGCCGGGTCAGCCCGGCACGTCCCGCCTGTCGCCACATCTGGCCTGGGGCGAGATCTCGGCCGATGCGGTGTGGCAGGCGGCCGGCGAACAGGCCGATGGCAAGGGGTTGGAGGTTTTCCGCTCCGAATTGCTGTGGCGGGAATTCTCGGCACATCTGCTCCACCACGCGCCGAGCCTGCCGGATCAGCCGTTGAAGCCCGCCTATGCGGCGTTTCCGTGGCGCGACGACGCCCCTGCCCTACGCGCCTGGCAGCTTGGGCAGACAGGCATTCCAATCGTGGATGCCGGCATGCGCCAGTTGTGGAGCACGGGGTGGATGCACAACCGGGTGCGGATGATCGTGGCCAGTTTTCTGATCAAGCATCTGCTGATCGACTGGCGCCACGGCGAGGCCTGGTTCTGGGACACGCTGGTGGATGCCGAGCTTGCCGCCAACGCGGCGTCCTGGCAGTGGGTGGCGGGGTCGGGCGCGGATGCGGCGCCGTTCTTTCGTATCTTCAACCCGGTGCTGCAGGGTGAGAAATTCGACCCGGACGGCGCCTATGTGCGCCAGTACGTGCCGGAATTGCGACAAATGCCGGGCAAGTCCATTCACAGCCCCTGGATTTCGGCGGCAAAACCGCGATCCTATCCGAATCCGATCGTCGATCTGGCCTTTGGCCGCGCGCGGGCTCTGGACGCTTTGAAAACCATCACGAAGTCATAGCAATGAACAACCGTCCCCGCATCGCCGTGATCGGCGCCGGCATCTCCGGCCTTTCCGCCGCCTGGCTGCTGCGCCACACACATGACGTGACGCTGTTCGAGGCGGAGCCACGGGCCGGCGGGCATGCGGACACGCAGCTGGTGCAGGTGGCCGGCCAGGATGTGGCGGTGGACACCGGGTTCATCGTCTACAACGTGAAGAACTACCCCAATCTGATCGGGCTGTTCGACCATCTGGGGGTGGAGACGCTGCCGACCGACATGTCCTTCGGCGTGTCGATCGCCAATGGAAGGCTCGAATATGCCGGTGGCGACCTGCCGCAGCTGTTCGCCCAGAAGCGCAACCTGCTGCGGCCGCGCTTCTGGTCGATGGTGCGTGACATTCTGCGCTTCTATCGTGAGGCGCCGGCGCTGTTGGCGGGGTCCAGCATGCAGTCCCTGGGCGATTATCTGGATGAGAACCGCTATGGCGCCGCCTTCGTGGAGGATCATCTGCTGCCGATGGGCGCTGCGATCTGGTCCGCCTCGGTGGAGGGGATGCGGGCGTTCCCGGCACGGCATTTCGTGCGGTTCTTCACCAATCACGGGCTGTTGCAGGTGAGCAACCGGCCGGCCTGGCGCACGGTTGCCGGCGGCTCGCGGCATTATGTGTCGCGCATGGTGGCGGATCTGCCGGGGCTGCGCGTGGGCCAGCGCGTTGTGCGGGTGGCGCGCGACGCCGAGGGCGTTGTCGTGCAGACCGAAGGCGGGGTCACGCAGCGTTTCGAGCGCGCCATTCTGGCCTGCCACGCCGATCAGGCGCTGGCGATGCTGGATGCGCCGACCGCACGGGAGCGCGAGGTTCTGGGGGCGTTCCGCTGCCAGGACAATCTGGCGGTGTTGCACACCGATGCCAGCCTGATGCCGCGCCGCAAGGGGGCGTGGTCGGCGTGGAACTATCTGTCCGAAACCCGGGCGGATCACAGCCAGGCGGTGTGCCTGACCTATTGGATGAACCGGCTGCAATCGCTTGAGACGAAATTGCCGGTGCTGGTCTCGCTCAACCCGCAGCGCATGCCGAAGCCCGAGCATGTTCTGCTGACACGGCAATACCGCCACCCGCAATTCGATGCCGCCGCGATGACGGCGCAGACTCAGCTGGGCGAGATTCAGGGCGCGGACAGGCTGTATTTCTGCGGCGCCTGGACGCGCTGGGGGTTTCATGAGGATGGCATCGCCTCCGCCGTGAAGGTGGCGGCGTCGCTGGGCGTTGTGGCTCCCTGGGCGGACAGCATGGCCGCCGAGCCGTTGGCCGCATGAGCACATTCCTGCATGTGGGCGATGTGGCGCATGTGCGTCACACGCCGTTTCGCCACCGCTTCCGCTACCGGATGTGGATGCTGTCCTGCGATCTGGATGCGCCGCGGCAATCCTGGCTTTTTCGCCGCAACCGGGCGGGGCTGGTGTCGCTGCATGACGTGGATCACGGCCCGCGGGACGGCTCGGCGCTGCGCCCCTGGGTGGAGGCGAAGCTGGCGGCGGCGGGGCTGGGCCAGTTCGGGCACGGCATCCGCTTCATGGCGATCCCGCGCGTTCTGGGCTTTGCCTTCAACCCGATCGCGTTTTTCCTCTGCCATGATGCCGAGGGCAGGCTGGGGGCGGTGATCCATCAGGTGAAGAACACGTTTGGCGGGCAGACCGAATATGTGCTGCCGGTGGAGAACAAGGCGGGCACGATCCATCAGGAGACTGCCAAGCGCATGCATGTCTCGCCATTCTTTGACATGCAGGGCGGCTACCGGTTCGCATTCTCCAACCCCGATCTGCCGGAGTTCCGTCTGTGCATCCGCTATGGTGCCGAAGAGACGCCGCGGATGACGGCGGTCATGCGGCTGGCGCGCCGGACGCTGTCCGATTGGCGGCTGGCGGGGCTGTTGCTGGCGATGCCGCTGATGCCGCTTTCGGTGTTCGTGGCCATTCATCTCCAGGCGCTGCGGCTGTATCTGCGCGGCGCCGTCTATCATCCGATTCCCCCCACAGCGCCCAGCGCGCCTGCCACCCCGACAGGAGCCCCCGCATGAGCGGCACAGACGCGACGTTCGATCAGCCTGCGACCCACACCCCGCGCGACCGCTGGGCGCGCATCGCGCTCAAACTCGCGGGGATGATCCGCTGCGGGCATCTGACGCTGGTGCTGCCCGATGGCAGCCAGCACCGGATTGACGCGCCGCATGACGGGCCGAAGGCCACCGTGATCCTGCGCGACAACAAGGCGATCCGCCGGCTGGTGACCGGTGGCAATGTGGGGCTGGCTGAGGCCTATATCGATGGTCTGTGGGAAAGCCCCGATCTGCGCGCGGTGATGGCACTCGCCGCGGCCAACGAGGCGGAGTGGGAGCAGGCCCTGGCCGGCAGCTGGTGGATGCGCCAGCTTGGCAGTCTGCTGCACCGGCTGCGGCCCAACACGCGCAGCGGCTCGAAGCGCAACATCGTGGCGCATTACGATCTGGGCAACGAGTTCTACGCCCAGTGGCTGGACCCCACGATGACCTATTCCTCTGCCCTGTTCACCTCCCCGGATCAGCCGCTGAAGGAGGCGCAGCTCGCCAAGATCCATCGCCTGTGTCAGGCGATCGGGCTGCAGCCCGGCATGCGGCTGCTGGAGATCGGCTGTGGCTGGGGCGCCTTTGCCGAGGTGGCGGCGCGTGACTATGGCGCGCAGGTGGTGGGCATCACCCTGTCGCCGTCGCAGCTGGCCTATGGGCAGGACCGGATCGCGCGGGCCGGCCTGTCCGGCCAGGTGGAGCTGCGGCTGCAGGATTATCGCGACGTGCCGGAGCGTTTCGACCGCATCGCCTCGATCGAGATGTTCGAGGCTGTGGGCGAGAAATTCTGGCCGGTCTATTTCCAAAGCGTGCGCGAGCGGCTGCTGCCCGGCGGCATTGCCGGCATTCAGACCATCACCATCGAGGACCGGCTGTTCCCGACCTATCGGAAATCGGCCGATTTCATCCAGCGCCATATCTTCCCGGGCGGCATGCTGCCCTCCCCCACAAGGCTGCGCGAGGAGGTGCAGCGCGCGGGGCTGGCCTGGCATGGGGAGCATTGGTTCGGCCAGGATTACGCGCAGACGCTGGCGCGCTGGAATGAGAGTTTCCAGTCGGTCTGGCCGCGGCTGCAACAGGCGACACGGCTGTCGCGCATGCCCTGCGATGCACGGTTCAAGCGGCTGTGGGAATATTACCTGCTCTACTGCGAAACCGGGTTCCGCGCGGGCTGGACGGATGTGGGGCAGATCCTGCTGGCCCGCCCGGCTTGAGCGGCACACCCCCAGGCGTTCTGCCGCTCGGCCGCTTGCTGGCCTATGCGGCGCCGGCCTTGCCGCTGGCGTTGCTCGGCCTGCCGCTGAACGTGCATCTGCCGAATTTCTGGGCCGGGCCGATGGGCGTGCGGCTGGGTCTGGTGGGGCTGGTGCTGACGCTGGTGCGGCTGATGGATGTGGTGGTGGACCCCGCCATCGGCCGCATCTCGGATCGCTATCGCACCCGCATCGGGCGCAGGCGGCCGCCGATCCTGCTGGCGGTGCCGGTGGGGATCGCGGGCGGCACGGCGCTGTTCTTCCCGCCCGCAGGGGCCGGCGCGGTGTGGCTGGCCGGCAGCTACGCGCTGCTGACCATCGGCTGGAGCCTGATCGCCCTGCCCTGGCAGGCCTGGGGGGCGGAGCTTTCGGAGGATTATGCCGAGCGCACCCGGATTGTGAGCGTGCGGGAGAGCTTCACGCTGCTGGGCATCATCGCCTCCGCGGTGCTGCCGTTCGCCCTGCATCTGACCGACCCCGCCTCGGTGCTGCATCTGCTGGCGCTGCTGTGTTTTGGGCTGACCTTGCCAGCGCTGGCGCTGCTGCTGCTGGTGGTGCCGGAGACGAAACCGATCGATCATCCGGAGCCGGCCGGCCTGGCGCTGGCGTTGCGCACCGCCTGGGACAACATGGCGTTTCGCCGGCTGCTCGCGGCCTGGACGCTGAACGGAATCGCCAACGGCATGCCGGCGACATTGTTCCTGCTGTTGTGCCGCTATGTGCTGCAGGCAGAGGCGCAATCCGGCCTGCTGCTGCTGGCGTTCTTTCTCACCGGCATTCTGTCGGTGCCGGGCTGGAACTGGCTGGCGGGGCGGATCGGCAAGCATCGGACCTGGTGCTGGGCGATGATTTGGACCTGTGCGGCGTTTCTGCCGGTGCTGCTGCTGGGGCCTGGGGATTGGAAGGCGTTTCTGCTGATCTGTCTGGCGACCGGGGCCGGGCTTGGCGCCGATCTGGTGCTGCCGCCGGCGATGCAGGCCGATGTGGTGGATCTGGACACGCTGCGCCATGGCGAGGCGCGGGCCGGGCTGTTCTTTGCCGCCTGGACGATGGCGCAGAAGGCCGGCACCGCGCTGTCCGCCGGGCTTGCCTTCGGGCTGCTCGATCTTGCCGGATTCGTGCCGGATGCGGTCAACACCGGATCGGCGCTCACCGCCCTTGCCGTGCTCTACTGCCTGGTGCCGGTGCTGCTGAAGCTGTGTGCCATCGCGCTTGTGTGGAACTTCCCGATCGATCGTGCCGAGCAGGGTCGCATCCGGGCGGCGCTGGATGCGATCCGGGCGCAGAATTGATGCGGCACGGATGAGCTCTGGGCAGAACATGGCAGAGGCATTACCCTATTCAGCCATGCCCGTGCCGATTGCCCCTTCTGTGCCCCAGGCGAGTCCCCAGGTGATCCCGTTTGGCCGAGCCTTGCGGATCGTGGGCGACGTGCATGGCGATGCGCGTGCGTTTGCCGCCGCGTTGGAGACGGATCGCTTTGTCATTCAGCTCGGCGATCTGACGGATTACGGGCCGGACAGCGCCACCACGCTGGAGATGGCGCTGCGCATGCGCGAGACCGGCAGAGGGCTGTTCCTGCTGGGCAATCACGATCTGAAGCTGGTGCGGGCCATCACAGGGCGGCAGGTGCGAATCGACCCGCCGCTTGCGGCCACGCTCGCAGCCCTGCCGCAGGCGCTGCGCGAGCGGGCGGCGCCAATGCTAGAGCAGGCGCCGGCCTGGCTGCTGCAGGGCAACCGGTTCTTCGTCCATGGCGGGTTTCACACCGCCATGCTGGAGGAGGCACCACCGCCCGTGCCGGAGGGTCGCGTCACCGGCGTGCTGGCGCGCGCGCTGTATGGCGAGCACACCGGGCGGGTGCAGAATGATGGCTATCCCGAACGCTCGCTGCGCTGGGTGGACCGGATTCCGCATGGGCTTACGGTTTATTGCGGCCATGACCGTCGCAGCACCGATGGGCGTCCCTATATCCGCACCAACGCGGCGGGTGGGGTTGCGGTGTTTGTCGACACCGGTGCCGGCAAGGGCGGGCATCTGTCCTGGATCGACCTGCCGCCCGCCTCTTCAGGGATCTAGGTCATGCGCATTCTGCCGCTGTTTGCTTTGCCTCTTGCCGCGGCCCTTGCCGGCTGTGCGTCGATGACACCGGCTGATTTCCACCAGGGCCAGCCGCCGATGGCGCTGGAGGATTACTTCAACGGCAAGAGCCAGGCCTATGGCCTCTTCTTCGGCCGCAGCGGCGATGTGGGACGGCAGTTCAAGGTGGCGATGAGCGGGCATTGGGACGCGGCCAGCCAGACCCTCAAGCTCGACGAGGATTTCACCTATGACGATGGCGAGCGCCAGCAGCGCCATTGGATTTTCCACAAGGTGGGGCCGAATGACTATGAGGGCACGGCGCCGGACATCATCGGGGTGGCGCATGGCCATGCCGATGGCAATGCCTATGAGATGCACTACACGGCCGACGTCAAACGCGGTGACGGCACGGTGCGGCTGGATTTCGATGACTGGCTGTTCCGCCAGAGTGACAACGTGGTGCTGAACAACTCCCGCGCCAGCAAGTTCGGCATCGAGGTGGGCCAGGTGCAGCTGGTTTTCATCCGCTGACGCGCGTCCCGCCGCCCCGCCGATTTCCTGGTTGACCGCGTCACCGCCGCGGCCTATGGCCGAATTGTCGGACACAGACGTCTTTCGACCGTTTTTTCAACCCCGCAAGGAACCCCATGACACCGCGATCAGGCTCCCAGCCCTCGGAGTATGACAGTAGACGCGCAGCGTCTGACTGCATGATCCGAGCCTGCTGGCTCATCGCCCGGGATTGTTCCCTGACAGGTCAAGGATCAGCGATCTTCTGATCCCCCGCCAGGCGCTCTTTCGGGTCCGCACCACTGCCTAGACCCGAAGGAGGCGCCAAATGGCCGCCCAGATCCGTGTGACGACCGCGTTCGGCGGCATGGCCGCATGACGCATATCCCCGACATCAAGCTCGACACCGCGGTGCTCGACACCGCCCATATCGGCGACATCAAGGGGGCCCTGGGCACGATCCGTGTGGGGGACACCGGGGCGCGCAAAGGGCTGTGGGCGAAGTTCCGCACGCTGCTGGCCATTATCGGCCCCGGTCTGATCGTGATGGTGGGCGACAACGATGCCGGCGCCTTTGCCACCTACACCCAGGCCGGACAGAACTATGGCACGTCGCTGCTGTGGACGCTGCTGCTGCTGGTGCCGGTGCTGTATGTGAATCAGGAGATGGTGCTGCGCCTGGGCGCTGTGACCGGGGTTGGCCATGCGCGGTTGATCTTTGCCCGATTTGGCCGATTCTGGGGCGCGTTCAGCGTGATCGACCTGTTCGTGCTCAACGGGTTGACCATCGTCACCGAATTCATCGGCATTTCGCTGGGGCTCGATTATCTTGGTCTGCCCAAGCTGTGGGGCGTGGGGATTGCCGCCATCGTCACCATGCTGGCGGCCGCGACCGGGGATTTTCGCCGGTTCGAGCGTTTTGCCCTGCTGCTCTGCCTGGGCAGCCTGCTGCTGGTGCCGGTGCTGGTTGCAAGCCATCCGCCGCTGGGACAGGTGGCGCATGACTTCCTGATCCCGGGCCTGCCGGCGCATGGCGCGCTTGCCGATGTGATGCTGCTGATCATCGGCATTGTGGGCACCACCGTGGCGCCCTGGCAGCTGTTCTTCCAGCAGAGCTACGTGATCGACAAGCGCATCACCCCGGCCTTCATTCCCTATGAGAAGGTCGATCTCTGGGTCGGCATCGTGGTGGTGATCCTCGGCGCGGTTGCGATGATGGCGTTCTGCGCGCAGGCTTTCACCGGCACCGCCGATTTCGGCCAGTTCAGCGACGCCGGCGGGGTTGCCACGGGGCTTGATAAATATGTCAGCCACGCCGCCGGCACGCTGTTTGCGGTGGCGTTGATCGATGCCTCGATCATCGGGGCGGCGGCGGTGTCGCTGTCCACCGCCTATGCCATCGGCGACACGCTGCAGGTCAAGCACTCGCTGCACCGCAAGGCGAGCGATGCGATCGGGTTCTATCTCGTCTATGCCGGGCTGATCGCCTGTGCGGCGGCCCTGGTGCTGATGCCGGATGCGCCGCTGGGGCTGGTGACCGAGGCTGTGCAGTCCCTGGCGGGGGTGCTGCTGCCGTCCGCCACGGTGTTCCTGCTGCTGCTGTGCAATGACCGCGCGGTGCTGGGGCCGTGGGTGAACGGGCGGTGGACCAACATCTTCACCGGGGCGGTGATTGCCGTGCTGGTGACGATGTCGGTCGTGCTCACAGCCTCGGTGCTGTTTCCGGAGATCACCGGGCGGCAGATTGTGGAGATTCTGATCGCGGGGGCGGTGCTGTCGGTTGTGGGGGGGCTGATCACGCTGCGTGTGCGGCGCATGACGGCTGATCCCCTGCCTGTTCAAGCCGAGCGGAAGCTGTGGCGGATGCCACCGGTGGCAAGCCTGGCACCTGCGGTGATGAGCCCGAGCACCAAGGTCTGGATGCTGGTGCTGCGAGCCTATCTGGTTCTCGCGGTGGGGCTGGTTGTGGTGCGAGTGGTGCAGCTGGCGCTGGCGGGCTGATGAGGCGTGCGGCCGGCACGGATCGCTTCAGGCCGATGCGATCGGCAGGGTGACCTCGAACTCCGCACCGCCTGGCACGTTGCGCACCGAGATGCGCCCGCCCATCTGAGCCACGATGTTGTAGCTGATCGACAGGCCAAGCCCGGTGCCTTCACCGGAGGCCTTGGTGGTGAAGAACGGCTCGAAGATGCGCGGCAGCACATGCTCCGGGATGCCGCCGGCCTGATCGCTCACCGTCAGACGCACGATGCGTGCATCCGCACGCGCGCTGATCCGCACATGCTGCGGCTGCAGGGGGTCGGCTGGCTGGGTGTGATAGGCGTCGCACGCATTGCCCACCAGGTTGAGCACGAACTGTTCCAGAGGTACCGGCTTGGCCAGCACCGCGGGCAGATCCTCCGGCAGGTCGATCAGCAGCGCCACCTTGGTGTTGGAGAGTTTGCTGCCCAGCAGCAGCCGCGCGTCCATCACCACCTGGCGCAGATCCACCGGGACGAGATCGCCATCGCCGGTGCGGCCGAAGACGCGCATATGGTCGATGATGTTGGCGGCGCGATGGGCCATGTCGGTGATCAGCTCCAGCTTGCGCGACACAGGTTCGACCACGCCGCTCTGCGCCGGATCGATCCTGTCGAGCCTGCGGACCGCGTTCTCGGCGGCAAGGCTGATCGAGGATAGCGGTTGGTTGAGCTCATGGGCGATGCCGGCTGCGAGTTCCCCCAGCGTTGCCAGCTTGGCGGATTGCGCGAGCTGGGCCTCCACCTCCCGCTCGGCGGTGACATCGGTCCAGATCACCACCAGATCGCGCCCGCCATCGGGGCCGATGCTGGCGGAGATGCGCGCGCGCAGACGGCGCAGACTGAAGTTGCGATGCCGGGCGGTCATCTCGACCACACCATGCCCCGCTACCAGGGCCGCGCGCTGGCGTTCGCGCAGCAAGGCGAGGTCCTGCGGGTCGAGCACGGTTGCGATCCAGTCCGGTGCGCGGACCTCCTGCGCGGAGTAGCCGGTCAGCTGTTCGACATTGTCGGAGACGAAGACGGTGCGCCATCCGGATGCGGGGTCCTGGCGCATCTTCACCACAGTGGCCGGCAGGGCCGCGATCAGCTGCTCCAGCTCATGCGCCACGACCAGCCGCGCCCGTTCGGCAGCGCCCCAGGACAGCCGGGACTGGGCGGCCATCGCCAGCGCCCGGCGCTCGCGGCGCAAGGTGAGCAGGGCGCCGATGACCATCACCTCGACCACGCCGATCGCAGCGCCCAGCCACCACGCATAGTGCCGCCAGCGGGACAGGGCGGAGTTCAGCGTCAAGGAGACCTGGACGCGCAGCGGATAGGGACCGACGCGGTGGGCCGCGATGATGCGCTCGATCCCGCGCAGCGGCGCCCGCCCGATCGTAAGCATCGAATCCTCGCCATTGGCGAGACCCGCCAACACCACCGGATTGTTGAAGCCCATCGGCTCATCCGCGCGTTGCGGATATTGCACCAGCACCAGGCCGTCCTCACGCAACAGGCTGATATCGCCGCCAGATTCGGGCATCGAGCGGCGGTAGAGATTGCTGAAATAGGTGAGATCAAGGCTGGCGGTGACCAGCCCGACCAGCTGCCCCTCGGCGTTGGTGATCCGCCGGGCTGCGATCACCGAATCCTGGTTCCATTTGGAGATTGGCCCGGGCGGGCTGAACATCAGCTGGTCGGTGTTGCGGCCGGTGAAATACTGAAAGCCTGGGGATTGCGCATAGCTTGCCGGTTCATTCGGGTTGTGGCCCACCAGTTCGACCGGCCGCCCGCCTGCATCGATCAGCTGCATGCCGCGCAGCTGCTGCAGGCCCCGGAGACGGCTGCGCAGATCGTCCTGCAGTTCGCCGCTTTGCGCGAAGCTGTGAAATTCCTCGATCGTGCTGATCTTCTGGCGGCTGGCCCGGCTGATGATCGTGGTTTCGATGAGGTTGATGGTCTCGATGGCGCGCTGCGCCTGATCGGCCAGCAAGGCGGCACGTGCCTCCAGCGACTGGCTGGCCAGATCCAGCGATTCCTCGCGGGCCTGATAGCCGCCGATCAGGCCGATGATGGCAACCGCGAACCCCACGATGCAGATGAACACGGAGGCGCGGTCCAGCCCGGCCCAGCGCCGATGCGAGGCCTGGTCGGACCCTGCCACCCGGATGGGTGCACCACGCTGCGACATCGCGTCCGATGCGGTTTCAGCCTGCGACCCGCGCCAGATCCGCATGGTTTCCTCTTGCGACACTCTTCATTAAAGCGAAATTTCCAAAAAATTCGGCCGCCCTTCCATGGGCAGATGATAGCAATCTCCGGCCGTGATGTGTGAGATATATCAAGGATTGGACAAAGTTCCGCAGAAATCTCTGTTTTGAGATCACGCCGGGGCTGCCAGCGTGTCCGGCTGGAAGTCCGGCGCCAGAGGCAGGGTGATGATGAACTCCGCCCCGCCATCGACATTGCGGACCGTGATCTGGCCACGCATGTCGACGATGATGCCGTAGCTGATCGACAGACCGAGCCCGGTGCCCTGCCCCACCGGCTTGGTGGTGAAGAACGGCTCGAACACCCGTGGCAGCACGGTTTCGGCGATGCCGCCGGCATGATCCGCGATGCTGATGCGCATCGCCTGCTCGCACACCCTGGCCGAGATCGTCACTGTCTTCGGTGTGTCGGGCTGCGCCGGTTCGCGGTCCTGCCGGTCGGCATAGGCATCGCAGGCATTGGCCACCACGTTGAGCAGCACCTGTTCCAGCGGCACCGACCTGGCCAACATTGGTGGCAGATCGTCCGGCACGTCATAGACCAGCAGCACGCCTGCCTGTTGCAGCTTGCCACGCAGCAGCGCCACCATGTCGTGCAGCAGCGGCATCAGCTGCACCGGATGGCTTGGTGTTTCCTCGTTGCGGCCGAAGATGCGCATGTGATCGACGATCTCGGAGGCGCGCATCGCGAGGTCGGAGATCAGGTTGAGTTTCTGGGTCACGGTCTCGCCCGGATCGTCCATCCGGTGCAGGCTGCGGGCCGCGTTCTCGGCGGCGAGGCTGATGGAGGCGAGCGGCTGGTTCAGCTCGTGCGCCATGCCGGTGGCAAGCTCGCCCAGAGTGGCGAGCTTGCTGGTCTGCAGCAGCTGCGCCTGCATCTCGCGTTCGGCGGTGACGTCCGTCCAGACCATGACCAGCTCGGCACCGCCATCCTCGGTGCGCACGGCGGCGATCTTGGCGCTGAGACGCAGGATGCGGCGTGCGCGGTTGCGGAAATTGACCTCGATGGTGGATTGGCCATGCGCCAGCGCTTCCTCCAGGCCGCGCTGCAGGGCGATGCTGCCTTGCAGATCCAGCCGGGATAACAGGAATTTCGGGTAGCTGAGCTGCTTGATCGAAAAACCGGTCAGGCTGGTGATGGCGGGCGAGATGAAGCGGGTGATCCAATCGCCCTCCGCCACGCGCTCCAGCCGCACCACGGTGCCGGGCATGATGGCGACCAGCCGCTCCAGCTCCTGCGCGCCGGCCAGGCGTTGGCGTTCCGCCTCGGCGTTGGTCTCCCGCAGCGCCTCGATGCCGGCCTGGGCTGCGGCACGTTTGCGCAGCACGATCAGGATGCCGGCGATCATCGCCTCGGTCAGCAGCACCGACAGCACCAGCAATTGCAGCTGTGCCATCCAGGGTTTCAGCGCTGCTGCCGTGGTGATCGAGGCGTCCAGCCGCAGCGGATAATGGGCCACGCGCTGGGCCGCGACGAGGCGCTGCTGACCGGTGACGAGGCCTTGGCCGATCGGCACCAGCACGGATTGCATGCCCGGCTTGAGCATCTGGAAGGATTTCAGGGCGGGGAATTTGCGGCCGATCACCTCGGAACGCTCCGGCACGATGACCAGCATCGTCGCATCATCGCGCAGCAGCGCCACGGTATGCCAGTCATTCGGCAGCATGCGTCCGTAGAAAGTTGCGAAATACGACAGATTGACCGCAGCCCCGACCACGCCGATCAGCGTGCCATCCGGCGCCTTGATCTGACGCGTCATCAGCATCAGCCAGCCATGGGTGTCCGGATCGTAATAGGGCGCACCGAAGATCGGACCTTCGGCGCCAGGGGCCAGAAAATCCTGAAAGGATGGGCGCCTGGAATCATCGCGGCCCACCTCGTCAGGCCTGCGGGTGGAGAACAGCAGGGTGCCGGAGACGCCATTGACCGCGATGGATCGGATCTGAGGCAGGGTGCTGATGCGTTCGCGCAGATCCTCCAGCACGGTGGGATCGGCCATGAAGGCGGCCAGGGCGCGCTGGTCGGTGATCTTGGCCCGCCGTATCCGGCTGAGCAGCACACGCTCCACCAGATCGACAGTGTCCAGGGCATGGCTGGTGCCCTCGGCCAGATTGGCGGCGCGGGATTGCATGGCCCGCTCGCCGCCGGCCATGATCTGCTGGCGGGTGTTCAGCGCCAGGACCACCGCCATGACGAGGGTGACCAGGCCGATGGCCAGCAAAGCCACCTCCTCCAGCCGGCGGGGCAGCAGGGTGCGAAAGGCATCAGCAAGCCAACGCCTTGGGCGTGCCGGATGGTCTTCTTGCCGGTTCAACACCGCAGTCTCGCTCAAACGCTCCACTCCGCGACAGCGCCAGGGGTGGGCGCCCTCTGTCGTCGGTTACAGGCTACACGCCCGCGAAGCAAAATTTGAGTCAGGAAACATTACCGGAGATTGGCGATGTTTCACTTTCCGGCACGAGACAGCAGGGCAAAGAACAGCCGTGCCGGCAGCAGCTGCAGCACCTTCAGCGGCCAGGCGAGCTGCCAGGGGAAGGTGATCTCGAACCCGCCGCGCTGCAGACCGCGGGCGATGCGGCGGGCGGCATCGTCGGTCTCCAGCAGGAAGGGCATCGGGAACTGGTTCACCGCCGTCATTGGGGTGCGCACGAAGCCCGGGTTGATCACCTGCATGGTCACGTTGTGCTTCATCAGGTCGAAGCGCAGGCTTTCGGCGAGTGCGATGAGGGCGGCCTTGCTGGCGCCATAGGCGCCGCCGCGCGGCAGGCCGCGATAGCCGGCAACCGAGGCGACGATGGCGATCTGGCCGGATTTGCGCGCCAGCATGGCCGGCATCACGGCGGCAAGACAGGCGGCGGTGCCGTTGAGATTGACCTCGATCTGATGGCGGAAGGCGGTGAGATCGAAATCCTCCGCTCCCATCTCCTGCCAGGCGCCGGCGTTGAGCACGGCAAGGGCCACGGCTTTGCCGGTCTCGGCTTCCGCCTTGGCGACGAGACCGCGCATCGCCTCGGCATCGGTGATGTCGCCGGGCGCTGCGATGACCTGGCCGGGATGGGCTTCGGCCAGGGCGGCCAGCCGGTCGGCCCCGCGGGCGGTGGCGATCACCGTCCAGCCTGCTGTGGCCAGCTCCGCCACCAGGGCGGCGCCGATGCCGGTGGAGGCGCCGGTGATCCAGGCAAGGCCGTCCTTGGGTGTGGCGATGCTCATATCATCTCTCCGTGATCGAGGGCGGTGAGCACCGCACCCGCCTGCGCCCTTGTGGCGGCAAGCCTGGCCGGTGCCATTTTCGCAAGTCCCATCAGCGGCATCGCCATGCGCGGATTGCCGCGGAAGCGCTCGGCGTTGCGGGCGATGAAATCCCAGTAGAGCGCGTTGAACGGGCAGGCGCGCGGGCCGGTGGCCTGTTTCACGTCATAGGCGCAATGGCCGCAATGGTCGCTCATCTTGTTGATATAGGCGCCGGAGGCGGCATAGGGCTTGGAGCCGACCACCCCGCCATCGGCGAACAGCGCCATGCCGCGCGTGTTGGGCATCTCGACCCATTCATAGGCGTCCGCATAGACGGCGAGATACCAGCGATCGACCTCATCCGGGTGCAGGCCGGCAAGCAGGGCGAAATTGCCGGTGATCATCAGGCGCTGGATGTGGTGGGCATAGGCGTTGCGGCTGGTGCCGCGCACCGCCTCCGCCACGCAGCGCATGCGGGTCTGGCCGGTCCAGTAGAAATCCGGCAGCGCCCGTGTGGCGCCGAGCGCGTTGAGATGGCGGTAGCCGGGCATGCGCAGCCAGTAGATGCCGCGGATGAATTCGCGCCAGCCCAACACCTGGCGGATGAAGCCCTCCACCGCATTCAGCGGGGCGGTGCCCGCGTGATAGGCGCGCTCCGCCGCGCGGCAGATCTCCAGCGCTTCCAGCAGGCCCAGATTGAGCGAGGTGGAGATCAGGCTGTGGAACAGGAAGTCGCTGCCATCCTGCATGGCGTCCTGCCAGTCGCCGAAATGCTCCAGGCGCTGGGTGAGGAAGGCCTCGAAGGCGGATTGCGCCTGGGCGTGGGTGACCGGCCAGGCGAAATCCGAGGCTTTGCCGATGTGGTTGCCGAAACGCTGGGCCACGAGGGCGATCACCTCGGTGGTGATCTCGTCCGGCGCGAAGCGGGGCGCGGTTGGGGCCACGAGGCCCTGCGGCAGGCGCTTGCGGTTTTCGGCGTCGAAATTCCATTGCTCGCCGCAGGGTGCCCCATCCTCCATCAGAATGTCGTGCTGGCGGCGCATCTCGCGGTAGAAGAACTCCATGCGCAGGGATTTGCGCCCGGCCGCCCAGGCGGCGAACTGGGGCCGGCTGCACAGGAAGCGGTCATCCTGGCGGATCTCGACCGGCAGGCCGGTGGCGGCCTCAAGGCCCAGCATGTCCTGCTCCACGCGCCATTCGCCAGGCTCGGTTGCGATGATGCGGCTGGCTTCGAACTCGCCCGCCCGGCGGGCGATCTCGGAGCGCAGGGCGTGGGTGTTGTCCGGGTCATCGAGCCTTGTGTAGGCCACGTTTATGCCGCGCGCCCGCAGCTCGGCTGCGAAATGGCGCATGGCGGCGAGCACCAGGACGATCTTCTGGGCGTGGTGCGGCACATAGGTGCATTCCTCCTGCACCTCCGCCATCACAACCACATCGGACGGGCCGAGATCACGCAGGCTGGCAAGCCCGTGCGAGAGCTGGTCGCCAAGGACGATGCGCAGCGTGGTCACAGTTTTTGATACGAGATGCGCGAGCCGCGCTTGGCGAATTCCAGCGCCACCCAATGGCCTTGCGCGTCGTACCAAAGGTCGATCGGCAGGTCGCCGCTGAGCTGGAAATGCTGGGCCTGCATTTCTCCCGAGGGCTGCGCCAGCGTCTCGCGCCCGAGATCTGCCACCGTGACCTCGAACAGCCGGCCATCCTGCGAGTTGATCAGCTGGTCCTGCACCATGGCGCGGTTCCAGTAGGTGGTGGGCAGCACGCCGGGCGGCGCCACGTAGCGCTGGGTCTGGCTGCCCTCCACCACCATGCCCTCGGGCTGGATGGCGGCCTTCAGATATTCGTCCGATCCATCATCGTCGGTCTTGCTGGTCATGCCGACGAAGCGGCCGTCGCGCCAGCGTTCGATGCCGCGATGGCTGTAGTGATAGACGGTGAACGGGCCGAGCTTGACCGCGATGTCGATCTCGATCGAGACGGCCAGCGAGCCGTCGGCCTCGGCGAAGCGCAGCGTGTGCAGCCCCACCTCGGTGCCGTTGCGCAGGATGCGAAAGGCGATCTTGCGCGAGGCCGGGATCGGCAGAGCGGGTGGAGTTGCGGCGCCGGCGCTGCGGGGTGCACACAACGCAAGTGGGGCGGCGAGCAGGTTTCGTCGCGCGATCATACCGTTCAACCATCCATGGAACATCAGCCCCGCAGATTTGGCCTCCCTGCACGGTGGCACAAGGGTGCCACATCATGGCAGGATATCGGCTCACCCTGTTGACAGGCCAGATCATCGCCTTGCGCCAGTTGCTGTTGCTTCGCCACGCGAAGTCCTTGTGGGATGATCCCAAACTGTCCGATCACGCGCGCCCGCTGAACGGACGCGGACGCTCTTCGGCGCGGGCGATGCGATTGGCGATGCGCGAGCTGGGGCTTTCGCCCGATCTGGTGCTGGTGTCCTCGGCGCGGCGCACGCTGCAGACGCTGGAGGCGCTGGGGCCGTGGGATGATGTGCCGCTGATCGAGCCGATGGATGCGCTCTATCTGGCATCGGCGCGCGCGATGCTGGATGTGCTGCACGGTGTGACCGAGACGGTGCGTTCGGTGCTGCTGATCGGCCATAATCCCGGCATGCATGAGCTGGCGATGATCCTGGTGGGGGCGCATGCCTTCACCCAGTTGGCGCCGCAGCCGGGCTCCGGCGATCAGACCGCCGCCACCGACACGCTGCAGCGCCTGGCGGAGGGGTATCCCACCGGGGCGCTGGCCGAGTTCAGCGTGGCCGGTCCGTGGAGCGGGCTTGGCGAGGGGGGCGGGCGGCTGTTGCGGTTTCTGGCGCCGTCCGACCTGCCGGAGGTGGCCAGGTGAGTGACGCGGCGCCACAGGCCGAGCCGGTTCTGGCGGAGGATGTGGCCTGCCTGCCGGCGCCAGCCTTGCGGTGCGCCGCGTTTGAGCTGGATCTCGACCCGGACCAGCTTGGGGCGCTGCTGCGCCAGCCGGAATTGCTGGTCCCGGGGACAAGACGGCGTGTTCATGCGGCGCGGCCGCTTCCTTTGTCGCTGATCTGGCACGACACGCCGCTGGGGGCGTTGGCCGAGGACGGCATCGCACTGGCACAGCGTGATCGCAGGCCCGCCTCGGCAGCGCCACGCCTGGCTGCGGACCCGCAGGCCTGGGTGCGCACCGCTTTGGTGGCACGGCCTGGCGCGATCTGTCCGCCGGGCGATGCGACCATTCTTCGCGAAAGCCTGACCGGCGAGGTGCTCGCGGCCGAGGCAGTGGCAGCCCTGCCCGTGCCGCTGCTGCCGGTTGCGGCGTTCGAGGGCAGCACACGGGTGCTGCGGGCGCAGGCGCCGAGGATTGAGATCGTGCAGGGTGATCTGCGGGCGCTGACCGCAAGCCGGCCGGTCTGTCGGGTACTGATCGAGGGCGAGGGGGCGGCCTCGCTTGTGGTTGCGTGGTCGGCGCTGCTGGTGGCGACCCCTGCCCTGCACAGCCTGGCCGCCGAGGCGCTGATGCTGTCCGGCCGGGCGGTGCCGAGCCGGCCCTTGGGCGCGCCGCAGCTGAACGCCGAGATGGATGTGAGCGAGGCCTATGCCGCAACCATCGCCCATCTGGCCGGCGTGATGGCGCATCATGCCGGGCTTGCCACCGGCCAGCACGGGCCGGAGCCGGTGCATCAGATGCGTGTGGCGCTGCGCCGCCTGCGCTCGGCGATCACGCTGTTCCGCCGGGCGGCGATGTGCCCTGAGATCGACGCCGCCTTGGTGCTGCTGAAGCAGCTGGGCGGGGTGCTGGGGCCCGCGCGGGATTGGGATGTGTTCACCACCGGGCTGGGCCGGCGCGTGGGGGCGGCGTTTGCGGATGAGAAGGCGGTGACGGAGCTGCTGGCCGCGGCGGAACGCAAGCGGCAGGCGAGCTATGCGGCGCTGGCCCAGCATCTGGACAGCTTTGCCTGGCGGGCGCTGCTGGCGAGCCTTGCGGGGCTGGCGCTGACCCGCCCATGGGAGACACAGGGGGAGGCGCCTGGGGAGACTCATGCGCCGGAGGATGCGGCGCGTGCCGCGCGGCAGCGCGAACTGCAGGCAACCCGGCTGCGGCCGTTTGCGGCCCATGCGCTGTCCCGCCGGTTGCGTGCCCTGCTGGCGCCCGGGGAGGATCTGTCCGGATTGCCGGTTGCGGCGCTGCACGACATCCGGCTGTGCTGCAAGCGGCTGCGCTATGCGGCGGAGTTCTTTGCCCCCGCGTTTCCGGGGCGGGCCACGCGGCGTTTTCTGTCCCGGCTGTCTGATCTGCAGGAGGATCTGGGGCAGTTGAACGATGGCGCGGTGGCGGCCGAGCTGATGGCGCAGCTGGACCGCAGCGGTGCGCGCGGGGCAGCCGAACGCCAGCTTGCCATTGGCATGGTGCGGGGGTTCGTGGCCGCCGGTTCGGTGTCCGCAAGGCGGCGGATTGAGCGGGATTGGCGACGTTTGCTGCGCCAAGAAGGTTTCTGGTTGTAAATGTAAAGAATCGACTCATTTCGTGAATTCCGCGTTGCGTCGCACCCTGCGTCGCGCTACCCGTTTGACCCGGTCCATCGCTGGAGAGCCCGGTGTCCATCCGCCCGCCCCGTCGTATCTTCCGTTCGCAGGCTCAAGGCGCACGCCGTGAACAGGCCTTCGGCACGACGGTGATCGCGGGCATTGCGGGCGCCATCATCGGCGGCCTGGTGGTGCTGTTCAGCGCGCCGAGCGATCTGTTTGGCCGTTCCCCTGCCCCGTATGGTCATGTGTTCGCCTCGGCTGCGACGTTTGCGATCGTCGATGCGCAGACGCTGTGGCTGGACGGCACGCTGGTGCGTCTGGAGGGGGTGGATGCGCCGCCGCGCGGTCGGGCCTGCGAGCAGAGCAATGGTGCGCTGCATGATTGCGGGGCGGCCGCCGTTGCGGCCTTGTCCGCCCTGGTGCGGGACCGTGACGTGACCTGTGATCTGGCCGGGCGGGATGCCGAGGGCTTCACCCGCGGGCTGTGCCGGGCGGGCGACGTGCCGCTGAACCGGGGCCTGATTGCGGCCGGCTGGGCGCGGGCGACGTCTGACCTTGCGGGGTTTCAGGAGGATGAGCGGGCGGCCCGGGCGGCACATCGCGGACTTTGGGCGCATCCGACCGCACTTTGATCACCACGCGTCTGATGCTGCAATTGCGAAGGTTGCCATCGAAAGACACAGGCCGTAATTTTCTGTGAGCACGCCAGTCTGGTGGCTGCAGACCATCGCCGGCGCAGACTGCCGGCCAACGAGGAACATTCGCATGACCGAGCAGGCAGCGACGGGCACCGTGACCATCACTTTGGATGGCACCAACAAGTCGACCACCATCAAGCTGATCGACGGTACGATCGGCCCGAGCGTTGCTGATATCCGCAAGCTTTACAGCGATCTGGGGATTTTCACCTATGATCCGGGCTATGGCGGCACGGCGGCCTGCGACAGCAAGATCACCTATATCGATGGCGATGAGGGCATTCTGCTGCATCGCGGCTATCCGATCGAGCAGCTGGCCGAGCAGTCCACCTTCCTCGAGGTGGCGCATCTGCTGCTGAACGGCGAGCTGCCGAATGCGGCGGAGAAGAAGGAATTCGAGGACGGCGTGATGCGCCACACCATGGTGCACGAGCAGATCCGCTCGATGTATCAGGGCTTCCGCCGCGACGCGCACCCGATGGCGGTGATGTGCGGTGTGGTTGGCGCACTTTCGGCCTTCTACCATGACAGCCTTGACATCACGAACCCGGATCACCGCCGCATCAGCGCCTTCCGCCTGATCGCCAAGGTGCCGACGATTGCGGCCTGGGCCTATAAATACTCGATCGGCCAGCCCTTCATGTATCCGCGCAACGACCTCGGCTATGCGGAGAACTTCCTGTATATGATGAACGCGGTGCCGGCCGAGCCGTACCACGTGAACCCGATCCTGGCGCGCGCCATGGACCGCATCATGATCCTGCACGCGGATCATGAGCAGAACGCGTCGACCTCCACGGTGCGTCTGTCAGGCTCGACGGGGGCCAACCCGTTTGCCTGTATCGCCGCCGGCATCGCCTCGCTCTGGGGTCCGGCGCATGGCGGTGCCAACGAGGCGGTGCTGAAGATGCTGGCCGAGATCGGCACGGTGGAGAATGTGAAGCCGTTCCTGGACCAGGTGAAGGACAAGAACAGCCATTCGCGCCTGATGGGCTTCGGCCATCGCGTCTACAAGAACTTCGATCCGCGGGCGAAGATCATGGCGGCGACCTGCCATGAGGTGCTGGGCGAGCTGGGCATCAAGAACGACCCGATGCTGGACCTGGCGATCGAGCTGGAGCGGATCGCGCTGTCGGACGACTACTTCATCGCCCGCAAGCTGTATCCGAACGTGGATTTTTATTCGGGCATCATCCTCAAGGCGATGGGCATTCCCACCAGCATGTTCACCGTGCTGTTCGCGGTGGCCCGCACCGTTGGCTGGATCAGCCAGTGGAAGGAGATGATCGAGGATCCGTCGCAGCGCATCGGCCGGCCGCGTCAGGTCTATACCGGCGCACCGCAGCGCGACTTCGTGCCGCTCGACAAGCGCGGCTGATCCTTCAGCTCTGGCTGAATTGACGTCAAATGCCCGGCGGGGGTCATCTCCGCCGGGTTTTTTGTGACTTTCACGCAGATCACAAGGATGTTCATGCCGGCGTGGCGCGTTTTGCGAAAGCCGGCCGGATATGGGGAAAACCAGCGTCAAACCGATGATTTGCTTTGCGAATCTCGATGTGCAAGCTGTTGATTAACCGGCGGATTGCAGGTGGCGGGGAAGAGGCGGTGAAAGCCGCGTCATTTGGCTGTTGATGCTGCCATCACGAATAATGCAATTTTGTAGTACTGATGGATTACCATGAGATGGTGGTCTACTTCACATGTATTGCGTCAAACCGAAATAACAGCCTTTTTCTCCAATGATTTCTGCGTCTAGCATTGTGGACATCCGCATCACGCGGATCATCACAGACAGGAGACACGGAGATGATGGGCACTCCATCCCTAGACCGCATGGTTCAGCTGCGCCTGAGCGAATGGCCGCAGCGGCCGCCTGGGATCGGCACACCGGAGGGGGCGAAGGATGGCTGGCTGCGCGGACGGCCGAACGTGGCCGGCGGGTCGCATTTCCCGTTTCTGAAGATGCCGGGCAGCGACCGCATGCGCACCCTGCCGGATGGGCTGTGGCTGAATTTCGGCGGCACGGTGGTGGAGCCGTTCGTCGATATCTTTGCCATCGAGGCGTGCGGGTCGCTGGCCAATCTGCTCGACAAGCGCTCGCGCTTCGCGCCGAGCACGCATTCGATGCTGGCGGTCTGCCCGGTGCCGTGGCTGATGAGCCCGATGATCCCGGGCGACACGCGGCCGCGCTGGACGCTGATCCGGGTGATCAAGGAGGAGCCGGTGCGCAGCCTGGTGCTGCCGGTGCGTGACATCAAGGTGATGTATGGGTTGAAGACGCGGCATTATCAGGGATTCACGCAGAGCCAGATCCCGCACGCGCATGAGTATTTCGTGCCGATGGACGCGCTGACGGCCAAGGATGGGCATGAGAGCCCGGCGATCCGCGCGCTGGTGGCGCGCTGTTCGGCGACGGCGAATTTTCTGGGGGCGGCCTGACCCGATCTGCCGCTGCGGCCGGCAATACGGGGCGGTGGGCCACCCCGCATTGGCAGCTTGCGCATTGGCAGCTTGCGGGCGATCAGACGGCGGGCGGCAAGGGCAGACCGAGCCTGTGCATCACGCCGCGCGCAAGATCGGGCCGGTCGGTGCACAGACCATCCACGCCCCACAGGATCAGGCGTTCCATCACGTCCGGTGCGTTCACGGTCCAGGGCACCACGCGCATGCCGCCCTGCTGCGCCGCGGTCACGGCCTCGGGGGTGAGATCCTGCCAGTCCGGCGCCCAGGTGCCGCGACCATGGCTGGCCGCAAGGGCGGCATCCGGGCTGGTCTGGCCGGAGGTGAGCCAGGCGAGCTTGATGTCTGGGAATTCGGATTGCATCACGGCGAGGCCACCCCAGTCGAAGGAGCGGACCACGAGACGGGCGCGGGCGGAGGCTGCGTCCACCACCGCCATCACGGCGCGGGCCATTGTGTCTGGCGGCACCGTGTCCGTGGGGCGCTTGGGATCGGTCTTCAGCTCGACATCGAGGATCGTGCCGGTCAGGGCTTCGAAGAGGGAGGCAAGCGTTGGGATGCGCACGCCATCGGCCGGGGTCTGGGCGGGGTAGAGGGCGGCGAGCCTGCTGCCCGGGCGCAGCCTGCCGACATCGTAGGTGAGCAGGGTTGCGTGATCCTGGGAGACCAGCAGCACGTGTTCCCCGGTTTCGGACAGAAAGCGTCCTTCGGCGGTGCGGGCGATATCGGGGTGCAACGCCAGATCGTGGTGCACGACCACCACGCCATCCGATGTCACGCCGACATCGAGCTCGATGCTGGAGACGCCGATTGCCGCGGTGGCCAGAAAGCCTTCCAGCGTGTTCTCCGGAAACAGGCCGCGCGCGCCGCGATGGCCCTGGAGTTCGAATTCACGCATCGCTGTTGCTCCAAGCTGTGCGCCCCACAGATGGCGCGTGTCTGCCCTTCCCCTCCCGCTTCTTGGCGCGGCCGTCAATCCGCGCCAATTTCGCGCCATGATGACACGACTCCTTGGCGTGCTCGGCGGCATGGGCCCGCTGGCCAGCGCGCATTTCATGACCCGCCTGACCCTGCTGACCGAGGCCAGCCAGGACCAGGACCATGTGCCGGCCATATTGTGGTCGGACCCGCGCATTCCGGACCGCAGTGCGGCGTTGCGCGGCGATGGGCCGGACCCGCTGCCGGCACTGATGCGCGGCGTGGACGGGCTGCGCCAGGCCGGGTGCGGGGCGATCGTGATGCCGTGCAACACCGCCCATGCCTGGCATCAGGCGATGGCGGAGCGGGCCGGCGTGCCGTTCCTGCACATCGCCGATGCCACGGCCGATGCGCTGCGGAAGGTGGCGCCGCCACCTTGCGTGGTGGGCGTGATGGGCACGGCGGCAACCCTTGCGATGCGGCTGTATCAGGACCGGCTATCCGCCCAGGGTTGGGAGGTGATCACGCCGGATGAAGCCGAGATGGCGCGGCTGGTGACGCCGGCCATCGCATCAGTGAAGGCCAACCGGGTGGCGGAGGCCTTCGCCCCGCTGGCCGAGGCGGCCAATCTGCTGGGCCAGCGCGGGGCACGGGCCGTGGTGCTGGGCTGCACCGAGATTCCGCTTGGCATCCAGGCCGGGCCGCAGGACCAGCTGCATGTGCCGTTGGTCGACACGATCGACGCCCTGGCCTGTGCGGCACGGGACTGGGCGCGGCAGGCCGGCTGACATTTCACGGGCTTGGCGGCCGCCATGTTTTTGATTCGGTTTCGGCAATTGCGATTGAACCTATGTTGCGTTCCTCCCTAAACTGTTTCAGGGGATGCGCTGCGCGCTGATTGCGGAGAGTTGTCTCAATTTCGTGATTGCGTGCGATTTGGCGCCAATTTTCCGGGGGCGTGACGCCGCATCGGCGGCCACTCACGGCATATCTGGGGTGATTCTGATCCACCGCCTTCAGCCGGCTGGAGTCTGATCATCGACTGACGGGGGTAATTGCCGTGATGCGCTTCACCGAAATCGGCCAGCAGCTGCGGGCCTATCGCCTGGAATCGGGCCTGCGCGCGGAAGAGATCGCCTCGCGGCTGGGCGTGTCGCGCGCGGCCTTGTATCGCTACGAAAAGGGCGAGGTGATCAAGCTCGACACGATCAACCGCCTGGCCGAGCTGCTCAAGATCTCGCCGCTGTCGCTGCTGGGGATCGGCGTTGAGTATTACAGCCGGCCGATCGGCTATTTCGAGCGCATCCGCCAGATCGAGGAAGCGGCCGAGCAGATCCTGCAGGTCAATGACCCGGTCAGCTATCTCACCACCACCTCCGCCTATGATGAGGGCCTGTCCGAGGCGTTCGCGGCGGCAGCGGCACTGCCCGGGATTGACGCCGCGACGCTGAGCCGCAGCAACGAGCAGGTGCTGGGTGTGCTGGGCGAGCGCAAGCGGGCCTACCAGCAGCGCAAGCCGAACATCATCGCCATGCTGTCGGTGGCGCGGCTGCGCAATTTTCTGGGGGCGGGGCTTGCGGGCGGCATTGCGATGGATCCGGCGATGCGCCGGCGTGCACGGGTGCTGGCGGCGGCCGAGCTGTCCCGCGTGGCGGAGCTGATGGAGGCCGAGCCGATGGGGCTGCAATTCGGCCTGCTGGCGGACACCGAGCCCACCGGTGCCTTCAAGATCCTGCGCACGCGCGATCGCGCCTGGCTTGCCATCAACCCGTTCCGCCCGGACACGCCGCCTGCCACCGCGACCGGTGTTGCGATGATCACCGGGGCCGAGGAGGCGATCTCCGCCCATCAGCGTGTGGCGGAGGCGCTGTGGCGCTCCAGCCTGAAAGGGGCCGCCGCCGCCGCCCGGCTGCGCGAGCTGCTGGCCGAATTCGCCACCTGAGACCTGCGTGGGCGGCTTATTCTGTGGGTTGATTCTGGGGGCAACCGCGCCGATGCTCGGCCCATGACCACACCGCTTTTTCTCGACTCCCCCGCCCAGCGCAGCATGCAGGCCGTGGTCCTCTCGGCAGACCCGCAGGGCATCGTGCTGGATCAGACCGTGTTCTACGCGCGCTCCGGCGGGCAGCCGGGCGATCGGGGCAGGCTTTCCTGGGCGGGCGGCGGCATCGCCATTGTGGACACGCTGAAGGGTGAAGGCGGCGCCATTGTGCATGTGCCGGAGCCGGAGGCGGTGCTGCCTGGCATGGGTGAAGGTGTGACCGGCGAGCTGGATTGGGCGTATCGCCACAGGCTGATGCGCATGCACACCGCCCTGCATCTGCTGTGCGCCGCCCTGCCCGGCATTGCGGTGACCGGCGGGCAGATCGGGGCGGATAAGTCCCGGCTGGATTTTGATTTCTCCGGCCATGATGTGCCGGATCGTGAGGCGCTCGAAGCCCGCCTCAACGCATTGGCGGCGGGCGATCATCCGGTTTCCACCCAATGGGTGGAGGAAAGCCTGCTGGACACCAATCCGGAGCTGGTGCGCACCCTGTCCGTGAAGCCGCCCCGCGGCACGGGCCGGCTGCGGCTGGTGCGGATCGGCGGCGAGGCAGAGCTTGTCGACCTGCAACCCTGTGGCGGCACGCATGTGGCGCGGACCGGCAAGATTGGCGGGCTGCGTATCACCAAGATCGAGAACAAGGGACGGCAGAACCGGCGCATGGTGCTGGAATTTGCCGCGTGACTTGAAGCCGGGACGTTCGGCTCAAAACAAACAAACGGAGAAACGCCATGAAACCCGTCGTCTCAACGCAGTGGCTGGCTGACAATCTGGGCGAGGTGCTGGTGTTCGACTGCACCAAATATCTGCCGCATGAGGGGCGTGACGCGCAGGCGGAGTTTGCCGCGGGGCATATTCCGGGGGCGGGGTTCTTCGATGTGGATGCCATCGCCGACACCGACACCGATCTGCCGCATATGGTGCCGGCCGCGGGCCGGTTTGCGCGCATGGTGGGGGATCTGGGCATCAGCAACACCAGCCGCGTGGTGTTCTATGACCAGAAGGGCCTGTTTTCCGCGGCCCGCGGCTGGTGGCTGATGGGGCTGTTCGGCCATGACCGCTCGGCGGTGCTGGATGGGGGCTTGCCGAAATGGATGGAAGAGGGGCGCAGGCTGGAAGCGGGGCCGACGCGGCCGGCCAAACCCACCATCTTCACCGCCGATCTGCGCGCGCGCAGGCTTCGCGGTTTGGGTGATATTCGCGCGAACATCACCGAGAAGACCGAGCTGGTGGTGGATGCGCGCGCTGCCGGCCGGTTCAACGGCACCACCCCGGAGCCGCGTGCCGGCCTGCGCGGCGGGCATATTCCAGGGGCGGTGAACGTGCCGCACACCGATCTGCTGCGGCCGGACCACACGCTGCTGGACAAGGAGGCGCTGCGCGCGCGGTTTGCAGCGGCCGGCGTGGATGGCAGCAAGCCGGTTGTGACGTCCTGCGGCAGTGGTATCACCGCGACCGTGCTGACGCTGGCCATGGCCCATGCCGGTCTGCCGCAAGGTGCGGTGTATGACGGCTCCTGGACCGAATGGGGTGGCCGGGCGGACACGCCGATCGCGCCCTGACCTTCGCCCTTCATCTGCAAGAGAATCAACGTGACCAAGACACCCAGCCTGCGTACCCGCCTGTCTCATCTGGGGCGGCCGGGCCATCACATCCACGGCCTGGTCAACCCGCCGGTGCATCGTGGTTCCACCGTGCTGTATCCGGATGTGGCGACGCGCGATGCGCATCGCGGCCAGGTGTTCAAGCGCACTCTGACCTACGGGTTGGAGGGCAACCACACCCATATGGCGCTGGAGGATGTGGTGGCGGCGATCGAGGGTGGGCAGCATGCGGTGATCGTGCCGACCGGGCTTGCCGCCATCACCACGCCGCTGATCGCCTATCTGAAGGCGGGCGATCATGTGCTGCTGCCGGACAGTTTCTATGGCGCCGGGCGTGAATTCAGCGATGACATGCTGCCGCGCATGGGGGTTGCCTGCAGCTATTACCGCCCCTCCGCCCCGGTTGCCGAGGTGGAGGCGCTGATTCTGCCCAACACGCGCGTGCTGTATCTGGAGAGCCCGGGCAGCTACACATTCGAGATGCAGGATGTGCCGGCGCTGACCGCGCTGGCCAAGCGGCGCGGGCTGGTTTCGATGCTGGACAACACCTGGGGCATTCTGGCGTTTCAGCCTTTCGAGCACGGGGTGGATGTGTCGATCCAGGCGCTGACCAAATATGTCAGTGGGCATTCGGACGTGATGCTGGGCGCTGTGATCGTCAACACCGAGGCGGATTGGCATATCGTGCGCGAGACGGCGCTGCTGCTGGGGATGTATGCCAGCCCGGATGATTGCTGGCTGGCGCTGCGCGGGGCGCGCACGATGGCGTTGCGGCTGGAGCGACAGCTGGCCTCGGCGATCGAGGTGGCGGAGTGGCTTGCGGCCCGGCCGGAGGTGCAGGAGGTGCGCTTCCCTGCCCTGCCCGGCTCGGCTGGCCATGAGATCTGGAAGCGGGATTTCACCGGTGGCGCCAGCCTGTTCGGCGTGGTGTTCCAGCCCGGCTACCGGACGGCGGCGGTGAATGCGATGGTGGACAGTCTGGAGCTGTTCGGCATCGGCGCATCCTGGGGCGGGTATGAGAGCCTGGCCTTGCCGGTTGGCACGTCCCTCACGCGCAGCTTCGGCTCGACCTATCCGCAGGGCGAGGCGGTGCGGTTTCATGTCGGCCTGGAGGATCCGGCGGATCTGATCGCCGATCTCGACCAGGCGATGCAGAAGCTGAGCGCCAACACGCTGGGCTGACAGCGTTGCGCTGCCCCGGACCTTCGATAAAAGGTCCGGGCCAGCGCGCAGGCTATAGAAAAAAGTTTTTTTGCTTCTTTTTGTTCACAAAAAGAAGACTCTTTCTTGTGCCTTTACTCCGCCGCCTCGGCATCCGCATCATCGACCGGTGCCGTCATCATCATGTTGGCGACGATGCCGGCCTGGTCGCGGACGCGTTTTTCGATGGCTTCCATCATTGCCGGGTGATCGCGCAGGAACTGCTTGGCGTTCTCGCGGCCCTGGCCGATGCGCTGGCTGTCGCAGCTGAACCAGGCGCCGGATTTCTCCACGACGCCGGCCTTGACGCCGAGATCGATGAGCTCGCCGACCTTGCTGATGCCTTCGCCGTACA